>NZ_JACSQR010000056.1:0-7400 GCF_014836505.1 Psychrobacter communis | reverse complement strand
TTAAAATTTCAGTTAAAACAATTAGAATTTTAAATTCTATAAAAACCAAAAGCCTACGATAAGTTGAGATTGGCGTTTAAGTTAGAAATTCTTTGCAGCCAATCGAATAAAATACGAGCTTTATAATCTTCATTAACTGGAAAGGTATTCAACCACGCCTTAACTATTCGACCATTAGATAAGTAAACTTCCTTTTCGTCAGTTTCAACGATGAAGTCTTCATCCTCTCTAAACTGACGATAATGACTAATATTATGATAAAAAGGTTCTAGCTGATCCTTATCGAATGAAAAGTCTTTTTCATCTGTGGGCCTAGCTTCATTGAACGCTTCTAGAAAATCCTTTGCATTTATATAGGGATCTTCAGATAAAGCTTGTTTGATGACAATTGAGTACCATTCATCATCTCGTTCTAACTCCTGCTTAAATGACTGAATACTATCGTTAGATAAGCGCTTTGCTTGTAGAATATGCCAAGATAATACCGCTAAAGCTCGTACGTCTAACTGATAAGCAGTATAGATTTCAATAGGATAAGTGTTTTCTACTAAATCTGTTGATACAGTGAGTATGTCTCTAATATCTCCCACAGTTCCTTTTTTAGGAAAAAAAGCAGTGGCAAAACCGGATAGCGAAATTTTCTTATCAGCAGATAGCCATAGACTGTGTGTACCCAAATCTCTATGAGCAATTCCAGCATCGTGCAGATCAACAAATTTATGCAATAGTAGTTTTACATAGTCAGCGCGATCTTTAATTGCAATTTGTTTGGCTGTTTGACCGATAAACTGATTAAATCTAAGTTGAGATGGCATCAAGTCAAATAAGTCGGTGTGGTCTACGGTCATCTCTGATTTTTGAGGGACTGTTTTATAATTCAAACAGGCAGAGTAAAGCTCTTCATTAATACCCTTTAAGTGTTGTAAAACCTCATACTCTCGGCTGACTAATTTGAACCTACCGTCTGACGTTTGCGCCTCTGGATTTTTTATCTTTGAAAAATCCCAACGACGTAATAAGACTTGGTCATTCTTTGAATGCTCTGAATAAGCAAAATACTCGTTATAGATCTTATTCGGATGTTGAAATGCAGGTTCGTCTTCTGCTACGTAGCCATTTACCTTAATACTTTTAGGCTTTACGTTACTTCCACCAAAAATTTCATCAAATATTATGAAGTCTTTATTCAAGACCTTTGATGCTGGGTGAGGTCTAAAGTGTCTATCGAACTCCTTTTCATTTTTCATTTTTAGAAAGTCATCTAGACTTATAGTGTATTTCTTTTCTTCATCGTTCAGTTTGCTAAAGTCAGCATTACCTGTCATTACGACTAAAAAATGTACAAAGGGAATGTACCCCTTATTAGAAAATCTACTCTTATATCTCTTTAAGATATTGTCAAGCAAGAATTTTTTGTTACGAGTGATAGAGACTGGGGATTTTCCCATCTCTTTACTTCCAAGATACCAACGATTATTACTGCTGGTGACTTTGTTATTATTCCAATCTTTTAGCTCTATTATTAATACATTGCAATGAGTAATAATTACTAAATCAAATTCGCCTTCTTTACTACCTCTAGGATCGACTAATCTAAATCCGGAAAACCCTTTCCATGGAAACATAGGATTGCTAGGTGCGCTTTTTTTAAATTCAGCTAAACTAATAGTTTTACTATCTTTCCTATCAAGTTCAGCTAATGCATCTGATGCTTGAAAGTTTGCTTTAATTTTTTCAATAGCCTCAACTTCATGCTGTGTAAGCCCGCCACCCCAATCCTGTACTTCCATTACTTATCCTTAACTTAATATCTAGTTAAATCTATAAAAACTAATTATTAGTATGTTATTTCAAAAAAAGTCTTTAGTTTATTGAAGATTCATATATTTTTTAATATTTATGATAATGAGTAGCACTGAATTTTAAGCAAGGTTAGAAACCTCTTCACTCTCATTCTCACTTACTGGCTCTGCTATAGCTTGTACTCTTCTAGCCTCAGTATATAAACTACTAAGTGGTTGTGCAGTCGCAACAGGGTGAATATTAAGGCTAGCAAGTTCACCTAAAAGCTCTTCAACAACAGCATCTTTATGCATGACGAATGTTGACGCAAAGCAACGCCAGAATTTCCAACCGGCTCTTTCAAGAATACGTTGTCTATGTATATCGCTTTCCCATTTATCAGGACCATGATAGCGATCACCGTCACATTCTATTGCCAAACTATTATCATCTTCTCCTTCAACAACCATATCTATACGATATTGGCCAACCTCTACTTGTGGTATCACCCGATATCCACGCTCTACCAAAATATCAAAAACCTCAATCTCAAAAGCTGATTCACATTTGCTGCGCAAGTCATCTACTTGTTCTTCATCTTGCATGAAAGGTTGTTTAAAGTGTTGAATAAGCTTGGATCGATAAACATCAGCTTGACTTAATTCATCCAATTCAATACTACGTACTAGATACATTCTATCTCTAGCCCTTGATGCAGCGACATTTATCCGCTGTGCAAATGACTCTGTGGTTAATGCATGAGCGTCTCCAGGCGATACTAGTAGCGATAAGAACATAATATCTCTTTCTTTACCTTGAAAGGTTCGTGCATCACCGCAAGCGATATCGAAATCTGTAATAGCTTTTTCTCCCAGTTCTCGAGACAGCATCTCCATGATTTCTCGGGATTGGTAATTACCCAGTAAAGAAATTACACCAATAGTTCTACCAACATATACAGGGTCTTCTACGATCTTTTTTATTTCATCAATGATAAACCTTGCTTCAGGTAAATTAACTCCCTTTGTGTTTCTATGACCGTCAGTCACATGAACATCAATTAGTGGAGGATCTAATCTCTCTGAAGGTTTGGACTTACGTAGCGGTTTGAGCTCATGATCATAAAACTCACGTTTAGAAAACTCAATAATAGCTGGTGCACAACGGAAGTGTTCTTTGAGCATAACTGAGCTACCGGCAAAAACGACTTTAAACAAATCATATATTGAGCGATCAGGTGACAATTGTGAGCGATAAAGTTTAACTTGATCTGCTAAATATTGGTTCATTAAGTCTTTTATCTTATCTTCTTTTAAACCAACAGTATCAGGAGAAACCTGTTTATCATCACCTACTACGAGGACTTTTTTTGCCCGCAAAAGCGCTGGTAAAGCAGTTAAATCAGACTGTGATGCTTCATCAATGATAACTAAGTCAAAACTACCGAAATTAGCAGGTAATGACTCGCTGATACGGTAGTGAGGCATAATCCAACAAGGAATAGCAGCGCTTGCTTGTTCAGAAGCTTCTTGAGCTTCACGACGATAGCGTGGGGCACGTTTTCCTGTACCTTTACCTATTCTAACGATAGCAGCTCGGTATTTTTCTAGTGCCGCCCTAACAGTTGGTGTAGCGTTTTCTGATAGTTTTAACCACGTTTTCTTAGTGATTACTTCCTGATAAAGACGTGCTAAGTTGTTTTCCAAGTCTTTACGTCTTGTTGCCAATTCGACTAGTTCTTGACGAGCATCAATACGATTAACAAAACTGACCAAGCGATTTAAGCGCCAAACTTTTCGCCAGTTATCTGGTAATAGTTTATCTTGAGTATCAGAAGGTGGTTCTTTTCTAAGGCTATTTGCCCAGTTTATTGCTCCCGATTTTTCGATGGCTTGGGTGACGTCATTTACAATTTGAAAATCATCTGACAAAACATGAATACGTTCTAGCTCAGCCATTAAATTCAGCCATTCACTTTCAATATATTGTTCAGAGTGGGTTTTATTACCAATATTATCTGTAATAAATGTATTTAATTGCTTTGTAATAATTCCTGAGTGTTCTAAGAGTAAGTTTTCTATATTTTCTTTTGATTTCCAAGTCTTGGATAAAGAATGCTTCGTCAAATGTTGATTTAGAGTTTGCTCAATCTCAGTTAACGTTTTTAGCGAATAATAACTATCGTTACTGGCTTGCAAGTTTGGAAATATTGAGTGCAATGCTGATTGTATTTCTTTTTCTAGCTGACAATTTGACTGAATGATTTCACTCATCTCAACTGCTGACTTTAAGGCAGGTAAGCTATCAGCATTAGGCTCAAAGCTTGGTAAGGATATTTCAGCAGATAAAGCATTCCAACGGACAATAAGTACTTTTGCCGCTTGTTTAAAGTCAATAAATGCTAAAACATGTTGCCAGTCTTCGTTGGTTACTGCTTGGGCACCATTAACCTGAATGTCTTCTAACAACTTTTTCTCAGCAGATTTACCGAATAGACCTGCTAAACCAAATGGTTTTTTGCCTTGAGATAGATTTCTTATAGAGTCCTTCAGTTCGTCATTGTTATCGATATCTTTAGACATATTTACAGGCTTAGTGATAAAAAAAGTTCTTTGAGTAATTAAAGCGTTAATCTCCTCTTTTAAAGCAATAAAATAGTCGATAATTTCTGTTTTATTACTATTTAAACTCTGTCTAAATAGTGCTGTCCAATTCTGGTCAGCTTTATCAATGATATTAAGCTGTGATTTTAACTGCACTATTTGAATAAGAAGGTCTTCAATAGCTTGAATTGTCTCGGAAGTATTATTTATTAATTCTGGTAGAGCACCTGTATTTTCAGCTTGTTGCAGTTCCTTAATATGTATAAGATTTTGATGTAGTTCAATAACTTCATTGATCGGTGGAAAGTTATTATGATTAGGAATGGTTTTGTTGAGATAAATTAAATCTTCTTTTAAGTTGAGTCTAGCCATTCTTAAATCAACAATATCTGAGTTTGAAAACTGTGGTTTGAAAGTATCTTCTATATCTAACTTATCGGGAAACCAACTTATATTAGCCTGTTTTAATGCAACTTCTTCGGCAGCTTGAAGTGGTGTTACATGTTCATCGTCGATGATAATCTCTTCGAGGTTGAGCCTTCCCCAATGAGAAATAGAAGTATCTGTACTAGCTAAATATGCATGGGTAGCATCAATTTCATCATCAAGTTGCTTGATTGTATTCTGATACTGTTTACGGTCTATGCTTGAGATTTCACTAGATATTTTTCTAATAGAGGATTCAAATTGTTTGATTGATTCTGTATCACTGCTTAATAGACTAACTGCTAATGGGCGAATAGTTTCTGGTAGCTTTTCCTTTAGTACTGATAGCGCAGGATCTTTCATTGAAGTAACCAAAACTCTTTTACCCAGTGCAAGATAATGACAAATGACATTAGCAATAGTATGGGTCTTACCAGTTCCAGGCGGCCCTTGCACTACTACACCGTCATAAGCTTGGAGCATCTGAATGATTCGGACTTGTTCATCGTTATAAGCTTTTGGGAAGTATAGGTCATGAGGTTTACTATAATTATCCTCGCTACCTATAACTGCTGAAATTCCACGATAAGCTGGCAGGATTACTTCTTTATTTTCGGTATCAGGCTCTGTAAGAATAGCTCCTAATGCACCGGATATGAATTCGGAAGAATCATCAGATAATTTTCCAGAAAAATTCTCTAAGTCTTGTAGAAGAAAATTATCACCTCTTGGACGTGCCATTAAGACCCAAGTATCGGTAACAACTAAGCTGTCAGTGGCTTTTGGTAGTTTCCTATCTTCTATAATATCGTTCGTAGTTTGATCTGCCCAACACTTCCCAGAAGAATCCAAAAGCATAGCTGCTGATCTTAAGATTGGTGCATAGGTACTCGAATTAAAAGGATTAAACACTAAATCCTCAGACTTGAAAAAAGACTTACTAGTTTCTATTAAGGTGACTAAATTAGGGTTCTCCGTGGATGAGAAGATTTCAGTCTCTAGTTTTACTGGTGATAAGTTAGGTCTAACTGACAAAGCCATTGTATTTTTATCTAATGAGATTTCTACTGACTGAGTCAGTACAGGATATTTAATAGCTCTCGCATCAGTTTGATTCCATAGAGCAATACCAACACCCCATACTAACTCTAGCTTTGCATCAGCTAAATTACCTTGCAATTCTTTAGTCAGTAGAAATAAGTCAGAATAAAGTTTAATGCTTTTTCTTATTTGCTTTTCTTGCTCTAGCCATGGTTTCCATGATTTTTCTATATAATTGTTTAGCTCTTTTTCTATATTTTCTTTATCAAAGAAATCATTTAAAACGGTATATTTTGTCTCAGTCTCAGTCTCAGTCTCAGTCTCAGTCTCAGTCTCAGTCTCAGTCTCAGTCTCAGAGGGCAGTTCTAAACCTTCTTCTGATAACGTCAATAAATCAATATCAGATTCAGTCTTTGTCTGCGCAGGAGTGATATCATGAAATATCACACCAGCCTCTAGTAACCTGCTTGTTAAGATCCTTTCTTTAAGGCTGGGCGCATCGTTAAATTTTTGAGGGAACTCTATCCATAATCTTAATAGATGACTCTCAGGTAGCGGAGCGGGACTTGCATGCAGACGTTCAATAGATAGCCAAGTCTCATCTACTGACTCCACATCTTGATTTAATTTAACACCGGGCAAGTTTTGTAGTTGTTCTTCTAGCCTTAAAAAACTATTATGCTGAGAAATACTAGTTATTGGGGTTTTACCCATCAACAATGTTTGTTGGGTAAATTTAATTAATGCAGATAATCTCTCTTGTTGAATACTCATAATGAAATTTTTCCAGCTTACATGAATAGATAGATAATAAATACTAAGGCAGCAACTAGTGCTATTAACCAACTAACAGTCTTGAAGCTGGTTTTAGAAGGTGTTTGAGGTCTGGTATGAAAGGTGGTTCTCATAACACCTTGTTTGAATTGAACTTCAAAAGATGTTTTACAGTTTGAACAAGATAGATACTGCACTTTATGATCAAGTGCATATAAAAAGTTTGGCGTTTGGCACTGTTCACATTCTACGATATAGCGTTCAGGAGGAGTTATAGTTGGTAATACTATAGGTTCAGGCTCTATGGCTTTAGTTTTTTGAACCTGTATAACTGCTGCTTCTGTGTTATATGGTGACGAAGATATCGATTGTTTTTCAAAGGGTCTATTTTTATTAGCATTAGATATAATTAATTTTTCAATTTCAGTTTCCAGTAATCGTGATTTTGAGTACTTCCTATGACTGAGTTCAAACCTTAAGGCTGTAAGGGTCTCAATGTCATTCTTAGATTCCGTAAAGAGCGCTTTCAACTCTTCACCACTGTATTTGAAATAAGGACGTTTACTCATTTGAACTTCCATTTCGTACATTCAATATTACATTTTAAGACATCTAGCGTCTTTCAAACATTTGTGAATGCTAACTTATATAGAATTTTCCAGATCATGCAGACTAACAATCTAAAAATTAAATAGCTTAACCCCAGTTCGGGATAAGGGCTCAAAAAAAAGATAAAAAAAGAAGTCCGAAGTTGCTAAAGTAAGTTTACCAAGA
>NZ_JACSQR010000055.1:0-8547 GCF_014836505.1 Psychrobacter communis | reverse complement strand
TGCCTCAGAAGGGGCAGGTAGCCACATTGTAAATAGTATCAATGAGTTACAATGTGGCTTATCCCGAACTGGGGTTATGGTAAATAACAAACTTAAAAAAACCATAGAAAAAATACGGTTAAAAGAATAACTCTAAAATAAGAAAAAAAACGATAATAGCTTCCATACTTTGAGGAAAAAGACGTTATGCGTATTCAGCTTCTAGACAACATCACCGGCAAATGGGCGATACAATGGATTGTCCTATGGTTTATCTGCGGTGTCATTGCTTTATCAGCAGGCTTTTGGCTGACCACCGAACACAATACCCTTGATTGGTTTTATTTAGCCGTGTCATTTATCGGTTTGATTTGCGTGGTGTCATTATCGTTCCGCAAAAATATTCTAGGTAATGGTTTTGGAATGGCGGCGACCGCAGGTGAATTTGTGGTTCAAGCGACTTCTGGCGCCGTTGGTTTGATGCTCGCACCGTTATTTAACTTTTTTAGTCATCTTTATGGGATTTTTTATTGGTCCAAGCATACCGACGACGATGGCGATATGGTGCCCAAATCTGCCAGTCGCTGGATTTGGCTATTAACCATCACTTTTATGGTCATCGGTTTGGCGCTGTTTCCTACAGTAAATAACTTACTTGCCAGCTATGGTTACGCCGTCGTTGAAGATGATAATAGTAAGTTTTTGGGCTTTATCTCTTTCTTTTGGATTAATGTTATCGCTTTTGTGCTGTCTATCACTGCGCAGGCAGCGATGATTCTGCGTTATTCATTTAACTGGTGGTTATGGATTTTATCCAATTTCGTTTGGCTAACCGTTAACCTAATGTCGGGCAATTATATCTTTGCCATTCAAACCATGGTTTACCAAGTTAATTCATTTGTCGGACTGTATGAATGGTATCGCAGCGAGCAAGACTCTAGAGAGTCAACCCAACCTGTACGTTAAGGGATAATTTTGGTAAAACATAAAAAGTTGAAAAACAGACAAATGAGGTTAATAAGATAGTATGTTTTGACTGTGCGGTTTACCAGATAAAATGGCAGGTTGTGCCAATTAGTGCTACAACTGGTAAGAATAAATTTATTCGCTAACAAGGAGGTTAGTATGTCTCGTACCCGTCAAGGCCGTATGTCAAAACGCACACTTGAGCAATGGCTCAGTGAATATTCTGTCAGCCATCAAAACCTAGTCAATAAAAAAATCCATTGGCTCTGTGTTCCAACCATTTTTGTCAGTATCTTAGGCATGGGCATGTCGCTATCGGTCTGGTTCACCTTGGTGATGAGCGCCTTAGTTTTAATATTTTATATGCGTTTATCGACGCCGCTGTTTTTGGCAATGGGCATATTTATTCTTATTTGCTTATCAGTGATGACGCTACTGCCGTGGGGCTTTAAGGTTTGGGCAGCTATCTTTGTGGTTGCTTGGATTGGACAATTTGTTGGCCATAAAATTGAAGGCAAAAAACCGTCTTTCTTTGAAGATTTGCAGTTCTTGCTGATTGGTCCAGCATGGGTAGCTAATAGCTTGATGCGCCGTAAAAAAGCTCAATAAACGGTATTTAATGCTGCTACTATTTTAACTTTTCCGTTTAACACAGTTGAAAAAGCGCCACCCAATAATCCATTGAGTGGCGCTCTTTCTAATTGCTAGCTATTTTAAAAAATAGCTTATTTACCAAATACTTTCATACGCTCTTCGACAGGCTTAAATTCCTTGTCGCCTGCGGGTTGTTCGATAGCGCCAAATACCAATTGCGCGTTCATCTCCCATTGCTCATCGATATTCCACTCTTCAGCGACTTTTTTATCGATAATAGGATTGTAATGCTGTAAGTTGGCGCCGACATCAATACTGGCTAACGCCGTCCAAATAATGTACTGGTGCATCGCATTGGTTTGGTGCGCCCAAATTGGAAATTTGTCTGCATACAAAGGCGCAGCAGCTTGCATGTCTCTGACGACGCTATGATCTTCAAAAAACAAGATAGTACCAGCACCTGCTTTAAAGCCATCCATTTTTTGCTTGGTCGCCGCAAATTGCTCTTCGTTATCGACGATATCGTGTAGGGTATCTTCGGTTAATTGCCAAAGCTTGTTATGGTCGTCACCAAACAAAACAGCGATACGCGTTGATTGCGAGTTAAATGACGATGGCGTATGTAAAACCGCATGTTCAACCAACTTGACGATTTCATCATTTGTAACGGGTAATTGATCGCTCAAAGCATAAACTGAACGACGTTTTTCTGCCAATTTCTCTAATGTTTTTAGGTCTGACATAGTTTTCTCCATATTATTTATTAGGAATATTAGTGATTAGAAGCTAATGAATACGAGTACGATTAATGGGTAATACCAAGCAACCGTACTATCAACAAATCTGCTGTATTATAAGAAAGATTAACCTTAATCAATACTTCCTTTTTGTAATTATATCTTATTAATAGTTTATGAAAACCAAAATAAACTAAACAAACTAACCTTTAAAGCCTTGCGGTAATTCTGGTGCTGGCAAGCGTTTCATGTCTGAGTCGATATTACCAAAACGCTCATGACCGTTGTTCCAGTCGATGATAGATTGCTCAATCTCTTCTTTGTTGTCGGCGACAAAGTTCCACCACAGCAGCACTTGATTGTTTAATGGCTCACCGCCGATAAACATCACACGGGTGCCTTTTTTGGCGACTAGCTTGATGCTTTTATTATTGGCAACGTCGCTATCGTGGAAGCGGAACAATTGATCTTGCTCACAAATTTTGCCTTCAGACTCAATCTGTCCTTCTGTCACCAAGATACCATATTCAAAACCCGGTTCTAGGTTAAGCGTAACTTCACCATCCTCTAAAAAGTAAACGTCGATACCGACCATTTTTGAGTACTGAATGGTTGGCGCTTCATAGCGCTTACCTGTGACGCTGTCATAGCTGCCCGTCGTCAATACCATCTCGACGTTATCTTCACGCCATGTCGGTAGCTCTGGATAATGGTGGAAACTGCGTTCGATTTGTTGATCGGTCGGTAGCGCAATCCACAGTTGTACCATACTTAGACCACGAGCGGCATCTGCCGAACCACCGGTATCAGGAAAAACGCTCTGCTCTGTATGACTGATACCTTGGGTAAGGCCAGTACCTGCTGTCATGACGTTGACTTGGTTTTTGGTAATCACTTGCTTATTACCCAAGCTGTCTTTGTGCAGTACTTCACCATTTAGCATCCAGCTAAAGGTTTGCAGGTTGGTGTGCGGATGACGACCGACTTGCATACCGCTTTCATCTTCGCTAAATTCAGCAGGACCTGCATGGTCTAGAAAGCACCAAGCACCAATTGGCTGCTTACCTTTATTGGGTAACAGACGAGCAATGGGAATGCCGCCCACATCTGCTAAGCGCGGCTCTAGGGTTTCAATACTCATAATTTACCTCTTATGATGTGATATAGAATCTAGTGTGACCAAAAGATAAAAATTAATGTCTATTATTTGGCATTAAAAGCTCATTTAGTCTTAAAAGTTTATAGGTACTTCCATTAGTAATACTTTAGCACCATCGAGGACATCCATCGTAAAGTTCTTGGTATCCCAAACACCTAGACCATCGCGGGTATCCAAAGTGTTACCGTTTATAACGACTTTACCGCTAATGACAAAAATATAGACGCCATTGTTAGGATTTTTAAGCTGATATGTCTCTGTCACGCCTTTATCAAAATCACCCATGCTAAACCAAGCATCTTGATGAATCCACACGCCTGCATCATCGCTATTAGGCGATAAAATTTGGTTAAACGCATTTGGCTTCATCAATTCATCCATACGGATTTGCTGATAACGAGGCTCAGCGTTCATTTTGTTTGGAATGACCCAAATCTGTAAAAAACTCACCGCTTCATGGTCATCGGCGTTCATTTCACTGTGGGTGATACCCGTGCCCGCCGACATGACTTGGATTTCACCGGTTTCAATGATGCCATTATTACCGATGTTATCGCCGTGACCGAGCTTGCCTGATAAAGGAATGCTGATAATTTCCATATCGCGATGTGAATGTTTACCAAAACCCTGACCTGCGATGACAAAATCATCATTAATAACACGTAGCGCCCCAAAGCCCATACGTTCTGGATTGTGATAATTGGCAAAGCTAAAGGTATGTTTGCTCTTTAGCCAACCATGGTTGGCATCGCCACGAGAATCTGCTGCATGATAGATGGTTCTCATAATGTATCCTTAATTATTAATAAGTTAAACTGCTTTAGAATTTGACATTCATTAACTCGTTTAAACAATGAAACTATTATAATTGTTGTCTACTAACAGATAAACAACGATATTCGCAATTGACTATTCTTATTTTTAGAACAATATCGTCATAAAGGTAAGGTAATATATTTATAACAGAACCCTGTATACTCATAACAGTACAACTAGCATGAGCTGTTACTATGACCAAAGTTACGATAAAAATGTTATGAAAGAAGTAACGCGAGCAGGTGTAAATTAAGTCTAGAAAATGTTAATCATACGATATAAGGAAATTTAACCATGTCAGATATGGCAAAGACAGATATGAAAAATAAACAACCATTACATTATGAAGTCATTAATAATACCGAGAAAAAGCGTTTTGAGATTCATATCGATGACAAAATCGCTTTAGAGGATTATGAATTTTTCACCACGAGTGCCGGCGAAAAAGGTATTGAATACAAACATACCGAAGTGCCAGCAGAGTTAGGTGGTCAAGGTATTGCAGGGTATCTGGTCAAATATATTTTGGATGATGCAGCGGCGAAAAACCTGCGGGTGAAACCAACTTGTTCTTATGTAAAGTCCTATATCGACAAGCATCCAGAGTACCAAGACAATTCAGTATTTCATAACGCTAAGGCTTAAATAGCGATACATAAGTGCTTAACCAGCAAGCAAAAAAAAGCCCTATCCATAAAGCTAGGGCGTTTTTTATTGGCAATGGTTTAGGTGAGATTTTTTATTGGTAGTATTCCTTAAGCAATATGCGCTAAGAATTCTTTATCGCGTGCCATCACTGATAAATACAGCACCGGCAATACAAACAAACCTACAGCCCAAAAACTCAGCTGCATATATAGCAGCGCACCGACTAACGCGCCAACTAAAAAGCTAAACACCAATACTGAGCTGTGTGCCAGTTTTTTACCATTATCAGTAGTGCGATTGACCAAATAATCGGTCAGGTTGATGCCCAATTGCGTGGTATTTCCAGTCATCAATACCGTTGGGCTCATGTGCTTAATCACTGTCTTGCTAGCCGTATTACGAATCGCCAGTGCAATGAGACCGAGTCCACCTGTTATTGCCACGGTAATATCGCCAGCATTAACAAACGGCTGATAATAAAGCCCAGCCACCATAAATGCGGTCAAAAAAGCCGCTTCTGCTAAAAATAAGTGACTTAGCGTCAGTTGTTTATTTTTACTGCGGTCAATAAATATCTTGGTGAGCATAACCGTTAAAATAAACAGCGGCAAAGCAGCAAGTTTAATCCATAGACCCGCTTCACCTTTTACCAAGCCACTACCCGCCATCACCAAGTTACCCGTGACATGGGCAGTAAAAAAACCAAACAAGGTGATAAAACCAATGGTATCAATCGCGCCGCCGACCACTGTTAAAAGTACGGGCGTTTGATGACGTTGCCAAAAGCTGGGCAGCTTGGCAGTCTCTGTAGAGATAAGATTAGGCACGCTACGACTGGCCTGCAAATTTACGATTGATGGATTCTTTTCGCAAACTACCGATAGTTAATGCGATATTTATGGATGCGCTCATAGGGGCTCCTTGATTATGATTATAAGACGATATTGTCTAAACCATTTACTCTACTAGATTCTGCGCGTATGACTGTTATCAATTGAATATACGCCTGGTCCATGAACAAAAATCATCAAGAAACCGCCTGCCATGGCAATGTTTTTCATAAATGGGTTCATTTGTGATTCATCAATCCAAAATTGATGGAAAAGTAGCGCCGACACAATGCTAAAACCAGCCATTAAAATCGCCACCAAGCGCGCTTTGAAGCCTAATAAAATTGCGATACCGCCAAGCAGCTCAACAGCAATGACCAAAGGCAATAGCATACCAGGTACGCCCATCGATTCCATGTAACCTTGGGTGGCCGCGTAGCCAGTAATTTTGGTAAAGCCAGAAAAGATAAAGATCATCGATAACAATAAGCGACCAATTGGGGCGCTCAGCTCTTACAGCTTATCCACAAGTATTCTCCAATAACATAAAAGTCATCATTATAAAAATTTTACCCAAAAGACTTTTGTTCGATTAAATGATGGCATTATTGTAGTCGTTGCTTAATAGCAGATAAACCAAGATAATCGCAAATATAAGTTCTCTTTTAGAGAACAGTCAAATAGCAATTCTACTGGTACAATATTAAAAACGACAATAGCGTTACGTGCTATTTATGCTAACTATTAAGACAGTTAGCATTTTAGCCATACTATTAGACGCTAGAGATAAGCGCCACAGAAAGAAACATTTTTCGATGCCATTTAGCGTTTAATATCCTAATTTTTTGCTACACTCATCATGTTATTATGTAAGACATACTTAACGCTAGCTTCTACTTACTCACCTAAAAAGGATGATTTATGATCACTATAAATTCTATTAAAAAAACAAACCGCGCAATTACTTTTGCTGCTATCGGTATGCTTGGTTTGCTTAGCACACTAGGTCACGCTGCGACTTATGAGCTTGATTCCAAACATACCGCCGTACGTTTCTTCGTCGATCACTTTGGTACCACGACCAACGCTGGCGGCTTTTATAATCTATCGGGTACGCTTGAGTACGCGCCTAAAGAGAAAAAAGGCTTTGTCGGTATTACCATCCCGATGGGCAGCTTGAGCACAGGTATTAAAGCGTTTGATGGTCACCTTAAATCTGCCGATTTCTTCAATGTAAAAGAACACCCAACCGCTTATTTTAAATCGACTAAGTGGGAATTTGACGGCGATAAAGTCAAAGCGGTCAAAGGCGATTTAACCCTGCTAGGTCAGACGCATCCAATCACTTTAACAGCCACTAAATTTAACTGTTATGACAGTCCTTTATTAAAAGCTGAAGCGTGCGGTGGTGATTTTGAAACCACGATTGATAGAACCAAATGGGGTATCAATACCTTTACCGATGGCGGCATGATGAAAGACATTAAACTGGTCGTTCAAGTAGAAGGCAGTAAAAAAGCCGATCTTAAATAAGACGGCTTGACGACTTTAAACCGTATTTTATACGGAACACAGTCTAAACTATTTGGCGTTATTGATAAAAAGACTGGGTTTTTAACTCGGTCTTTTATTTTTTATATGATTAACCGCTAAATAATAACAGCCAAATAACAGTAAGGAGGTAGCTAAGATGGGACAACTAGAAGATATGGCGATGTTTGTGCGTATAGTCGAAGCGGGTAGCATTACCAAGGCCGCCGAGCAACTTAATATTGCTAAATCAGCAGTGAGCCGCCGACTCAAGGATTTAGAGACGCGTTTGGGCAGTCAACTGATTAGCCGTACCACGCGCCAATCAAACTTAACCCAAGCTGGCGAGCAATATTACCAAAAGGTAAGTAATATCCTCAGCGAAGTGGACGCGCTAAACGAGGAAACCAGTGGCGCGCCGACACGTATCGAGGGCACCTTAAAAATGACTGCACCTTTGTCATTTGGCTTGATGCACTTAAACGATGTCATCGATGAATATGCCAATCAGCACCCCAATCTGAACTTTGAATTAAACTTTTCTGACCGCCATACCGATTTGGTCGAAGAAGGCTTTGAATTAGCGATTCGGATTAGAGAGCTGCAAGATTCAAGTTATCAAGCCAAACGTCTGGCGCTGATTCGTTATACCTTATGTGCAAGTCCTGAATATCTGACTAGAATAGGCACGCCAAAAACCATAGAAGATTTGGCCAAGCATGCGTTTTTACAATACGGTCTGAGTAAATCTAGCACGATAGAGCTGATAAACGAGCAAGGCAAAAAACATCAAGTCGCTATCAATTCAAAAATAAAAGTCAATAACGGCGATTTTTTGCGCGATATGGCGGTAAAGGGACACGGTATTGCTTTTTTGCCCAATTTCATCACTTATAAAACCCTAGCCAGTGGTAAGCTGGTGCCCATTATGCAGCAGTACCAACTGCCCACTTTAAACGCTTATGCGGTCTACCCGAAAAATCGCTTTTTGTCGCAGCGCTGTCGCTATCTCATTGATTTTATTGCCGAGCGTTTTGGTGATGACCCTTATTGGGATAAATTCTAATAAAACCAATTTGGCACACTGAGCAGTTTTTTTAAGTCGCTATAAATTCTAAAACTATACTGCTAGTATGATTTTAAGTTATCCATCAGTCATAAGGAGATGCGACATGGATTTATAGTCAATCCTACCTAAAAGTGTTATAAAATAATTATTAAATCCAATTGTTATCATAAAGATTATGACTTACTCACTAGATTTTCGTATGCAAGTTCTTAAAAGTAT
>NZ_JACSQR010000054.1:0-8910 GCF_014836505.1 Psychrobacter communis | reverse complement strand
ATTTTACTGGCAAAGAATAGGGCTGATAACAGCACACCAATTAATACGCCATATGCTAAGTTATGAGTCGCAACCACCACAGCAACCGTCGTAATCATAACAATGTTACTTTGCAATGGTTTGGTTTTTAGCTCCTTAAAAGAACCCCAGTTAAACGTACCTATAGCAACCATAACCATTACAGCCACTAATGCTGCCATCGGAATAATTTTTAACCAGTCACTTAAAAATACAACCAGAAGTAATAAAAATACACCCGCCACTAATGACGATAGGCGCGTGAAACCTCCTGATTTTACATTGATGATAGATTGTCCAATCATCGCGCAGCCTGCCATACCACCAAAAAAGCCACTGACGACGTTGGCAATACCTTGACCTTTACACTCTTGGGTACGGTCACCTTTGGTATCGGTCAAGTCATCTACGATGGTCATGGTCATCATAGACTCAAGCAAACCAACAATTGCAAGACTGATCGCATACGGCAAAATAATCAACAAGGTGTCTAGATTAAGAGGAATATCAGGTAGTAAAAATATCGGTAAGGTATCCGGCAGTTGACCCATATCGTTGATGGTACGTGCTTCTGCGCCCAAAAATATGGCTATCGCCGTTACCAGTACAATACTGACCAACGGTGATGGAATCATTTTACCAATTTTAGGAATGTACGGATAACCATAGATAATGATTAAACCGAGAGCCACCAGACCATAGACGTGGACTAGATTTGAGCCTGCTTGCGGCATAAGCTCCGGAATCTGTGACATAAAAATCAAAATCGCCAAAGCATTGATAAAGCCAAGGATGACAGATTGAGAGACGTACTTCATCAAATTACCCAGCTTCAAAAAGCCAAAGATAATCTGTATCACCCCTGTCAAGACACTGGCTGCTAGCAAATACTGCAAACCATGCTCCCTAACCAGCGTGACCATGAGTAATGCCATCGCGCCGGTTGCGGCTGAAATCATCGCCGGACGTCCGCCAACGAAAGCAATCACTACGGCAATACAAAATGAGGCGTACAATCCAACTTGAGGATCAACACCGGCAATGATCGAAAAAGCAATGGCTTCAGGAATAAGGGCTAGAGCGACAACCATACCAGCTAGGACATCGCCTCTAACATTGGACAACCAATGTTCTTTAATAGTAGTTAACATGTTTAACTCAGTTTTTAGGAACTGCTTTAGTCTGTCAATAATCGCGATATCTAAGATAAGAGGTATCTAAAATAAAAGGTCTGACACACTCTCAGCTAGGCATAATGCCTACCAATCAAGGAATGTGAAAATGTGAAACGTTATATTTAGCGAGTTATTGTCATAAATTGCTTTTAATAGCTTGTTTATAATGACTCGATAGATAAATCGATTATAGATACAAATATTAAAGCAGTGCGTGTGCACAGGAAAAAGCGTAAAACGCTCTATGACAGAAATTGCTATAGGGAGCAATTATTTACTTAGGAGGGGGTCAAACAGTTAAGGCGGAATATTCATCTTTGTAGTAAACGACTTTTATAGATTAAAGGAGTAATATTTCTCGTAATTATAACATACATAGCACCAGTCAATAAAAATATCTGGCTATTACTCCCATAACAGTACTTATAGAAATCAAAAATAAGCCAATTCACTCTCGAAAAACTCACTGGATGTACACAATGAAGTACACCGATGTTACTTCAATAACTCAAACTATTGCTATCATTAGCATACAGTCCAAGATTCAAGTCCTCACTAGGGTACCGAACTTAATAATTCGCAAGCTCATCCTCTTGCTCATCACACACTCTCAACCCAATTTGTACGGCCTCACGCAGATCAGCACCTTCCTTGACACTATGAGGCACATTTGGCGTCAAACGACTTAGCTTTAAGCCATCTACCGCTGCTTTATTAAGCGGTATACCAACGTAAGATTCATCGGTGTAACCCTTAGGATGAAAAAACACCTCACGACCAAAGGAAGGATTTGAGGCACACGCAATCTCACCCTCAGGCACCGTAAACGGATAAGGTGTTGTGTAATATTTACTCCATGTCTGCTCACTCACTACGATATAGCCTGAACCATACAGATCATCTTCTGTATTGCCTGAGCTGCACCCAATCATAACGATAGACGCTACTGCAATTAACCACCTGGACATATTGATTCGCATGGTACGCCGTCCTTATCACGATCTAGCTTGGTATTTCCACATTTGAGTGCTTGTTTGGCTTGTTCACAGCTAACCATCTGCCCACAAGTGCGCGGTAAGCCTTTGCATTGAGAGCCGCCAGCACCTTTAGCAAACAACGGATGTTCTACCTCGACATCACTATAAAATGGATTATCAGTGACTGTAACTGCTGCCTGAGAAGATAAGGCAAAGAGAGATAACGCCATACTTAGAATAAATTTTTTCATAGAACCTACTTTCTTTAAGACCTAAGACACTGCTTTCAAGCATTAATAATACCCTATATTTGTTCAATAAAGTGAGTGCTATATAACCAACCGTCTGATTTACACAGCAGTTTATTTATAATTTGCCTGATAGACGGGTTAATGCCATAGTTGTTCACTGAACGTTCTGGACAGTTGTACTGTACAGTTTCTAAAAACGTACTTGAACACTAGGTGAACAATGAACATATCGGTGACAAAAGCGGCAAAAGAATGGGGTGTATCAAGAACCACGATCTATCAGAAGGTCAATGATGGTGAGCTTTCTAGAACAGCAGATAAGAAAATAGACGTTTCAGAAATGTTGCGCGTGTTTGGTGAGCCAATTTCTAAAAAACGTACTGAACGTTCAGTGGACACTGTTCAAAGTACACCTCTGAACAGTCAAAGTGTTCAGTACAATACGGATATTGAACACCTATTAGCACTTGAAAAGCTCAAGAATGAGCACCTCAGCCAACAAGTAAGCGATCAAAAAAAGTTAATTGAAAATTATCAGCAGCAGATAGGACAGTTAAACAAAACGCTGGATAAAGCCAACGCTAGTATCCAGGATTTAGCACAAGTGAGATTATTAGAATTCAGACAATCTGAAACCGATGATAAGATACAATCCGAACAAAAACAGAATACTGAAATAGCCGCTATTACCGAGAAGAAGAAAAGATGGTGGGGTTTTTAAATATCTCCTTATGATGCCGAAGCCCGAAAACCTAATTTATCGAGATAAGGTACGTAAAAAGCATGCTTACTTTCATCTAAAAGCTCAATTTCGATCCGTTCAGCAAATGCTTTATAATCCTCACCTTGCTTAGCATAGTTAGACAACTCACTCATTTTCGATAGCTTAGCCGCAAACACACCCTTTTGTTTATCTGTCATTTTTAAAGGAGTCAGCATATCAGGCGTATCACCATCTCTCTTTATGCCTGTCGCTTTCTCAGGCTTAGTATTTATTTTGAATTTGAACGTAAACCCAACAATTCTACGGCCTTCTTTGTGCTGTTCATAAGTCGCTGTAATATTCGTATTATCATTAATCTCATTAATAGCATGGTCTAAAACACGACTTTTAAAATTACCCATAGTTTTATATTGGTGCTCTTCGATACCCAAACGAGTACGTAAATTTCCAATTGTAATTGGAGGGGTTTTACCAACACTACTCCACTGCATTAATATTTCAAAGATACGCAATGCGTAGATGCTATTTAGGTCTTTTATTTGTTGTAGCTCGTACTCTGTATATTTCTCACTAAGTCTTGTTATCAGTGGAATAACGTCATTTCCAAACATAACCTCTACATACCCCCCGCCCTCACTATATGAAGCACGTTGCACGAATCTGGACTTATTTATCTTGTCACGTCCCTTTGAATCCTTATCAGTCCAAACAAACTCGCTTTCATAAAGACTTTCACAAGCAGACTTCAGTGAGCGATAAGCAGTAGTTTTATCACATTCAAAATGCTTCCCGTAATCAGACGCTCTGATACGGTGGACACCTCCAATTTTAGACATACTTCCTTGTTCTCTTGCTTCAATAATAGCTAAGATAATTACACGCTGAGCGACTAAGTTGATCGCATAGCCCGACTCAATAAACGCATTAGCTTTGCTTACTATACTAGTTTTTGTCATATAAAATCCGTATATATATACTTCCAATTTTTTATTGTATATAAATATACTTTGATTGTAAAGACGTATATCTATGGGTGTATAAACGTATATCTATGGGTGTATAAACGTATATCTATGGGTGTATAAACGTATATCTATGGGTGTATAAACGTATGCTTATCTAACCTAAAAGCCTTGACTATAAAGGGATACAGCCTACTTAAAAGCTTTTAAAAGCTATTAAAAACATTAAAAACCTTTTACTTCTTATTTTCTAATTCTTTTTCAATAGGATACTTCTCTCTAGCTTTACGTATAGCTGGTTGTACAAACCATTCCCAGTAATTCATCAGCTCATCATAATGCTCACTGATATAGCCCATTAGCTGAGCAGCAGTAAAATCGTATCTATGATCTTTAGGTTTAGAGAATTGAGTTAATTTTGATTTACTGACATTAACTCCAAAGTACCTAGCTATTTGCATAGCTCTATAAGAGTTAACTTCACGTTCTAACCTATACCCATCTTCTATACCAAGTTGGCAAAGTTCAGTACCACCAAAATCAATATCCTTTAAGAACTCAATCATGGCTTCAACTCGAGCAGAACGTACCGCATTGTAACGTTGCATATTCCTACGTCTCTTATCCATAAATAACTCACTCACTTTTAGAATAGGTACAGACAATAATAATACCATAGGTACAGTCATTTATCGTATGTAGGTACACACAATAGACAATCTATAGGTACAGTCATTAAAAAATAAATAGGTACAGACAAATATAGATTTTATGTTAGTATTTATTAAGCCAGCAGTCACAAGAGGGGGCTATTTATTACTACGTAATAATTATCCTATCCCTCATGTGAGCTGGTTAAGGGGAGACCCCTTAAAATCCCCTAAAACCCTTACCTAGGTAATCGTTATGACTGAGCCAAAACCTACCGTTCTTGACAAGAGAGCCAAGCGTAATAGAGAGATTGCGATTCGCGTCAATGACTACGAACTTGCTGAGATTAAGAAAAGAAACCGCGAAAATACGGTGGCCAGTTGGTTACGAGGATTGGCATTAGGGGTTACTCCTGTTAAGCCAGTTGATCCTGAATTGGTGCGTCAGTTGGGTAGAATCGGTAGCAATCTTAATCAGCTGACCAAGCATGTGAATATCGAAAAGCACGTTGATGCCGAGGTGCTTAATGAGATTAAGGCGATTAGGAAACAGTTGCATGTGCTGATAGAGACGAGTATCGAATACTCAAAAGTAGCCGCGAGGGATGGTGATGATTGTTAAGTTCTCTAAGCATGGTAAAGGCAAAGCGAGTGGCGTTTTAGACTATCTTCTTAAAGAGAAAGGGAGTAAGGGTACTTTGGTACCTAGAACGCATGCAAAAGTGCTGTACGGCGATCCTGTGCTCACTGAGCACTTAATTAACACGACCTCTCACAAGACTAAGTATAAGTCAGGGTACTTATCTTTTAGTGAACGTGCGGATGAGATTAGTGAAGCCGATAAAAAGCGCATTATGCAGGAGTTTGAAGCGGTCATATTCTGCGGGTTAGAGAATGATCAGTACGATATACTATGGGTTGAGCATGCGGATAAAGACATTGATGACGCTCATCCTGTCGGACGACTGGAGCTGAACTTTGTGATTCCCTGTCAGGAACTGCGATCAGGTAAGGCTTTTCAGCCGTACTATGAGCCAGCAGATCAAAAAAGGGTGAACGCTTGGAAAAATATTATCAATTCAGAAGTCAAAACCATTAAGGGTAAGCCGTTAAGTGACCCTAATGACCCTAAACGCAAACGTCTAGTTAACCCATATAGCAGTAATGCGCCGCGTCCGTCGCCTTTTGATGCAAAGGCGTATACGAAAAAAGATGCAGATAAGGACGAGGAGACTATCGCCAATCCTCCTAACCGTAAACTATTAGAGGAAGCGATTAAACGTCGTCTGTTACTGGATTGGCAAAATGGTATCGCTATGAGTCGTCGAAGAGTGCTAAGTCGGCTAGAACAGTGGGGCTTGAAGATTAATCGAGGTAATAGCGAGAAGACGTTATCGGTGACAAGCGATAAGCTAACCGATAAGAACGGCAAGCCAATGGGTGTTAGGCTCAAAGGCGGTATGTTTGAAAAAGGATTTGATGGTTACAAGTTTGAACCAGATGCGAAAGAAGAAGATCATTCTGCGTATGACCGTACAGCTAGCAGAAACGAGCGCATGCAGTCAGATAAGGAGCACTTAGCCACTGGGATAGAAATAAAAGAGGCTTATCATCAGGAGAGATACCAGAATTTAGCTACGCCTGAGCCGTTAGTGGCAGATAAAGCTGTTCAACAGGAGCTAGAATCAGCTAAACCAGCTCCTACAGAAACTTATAGGCCGAGTTTTAGACCAAGGTTTTGATAGGTGATAAATGGATTTTATGGTTATATACTTTTTTGCTACTTAATAAAAAAACAAGGATTTGCGTTTTATGACTATTGAAAAGGCTAAACAAGCTCTTAAAGACTTAAAGAGCTTTGCAAATAATAATCCACAAGAATTCGATAACATTATCAAAGAGCTAGGTAAAAATGGCTATGTTACGAATATCGATACTTACTTTGAGTATAGCAAATTAACAGTAAAGGATTGTTGTGGAGATAAATACGGTTGTTAACGCTACTATCCGCTTTTATTTATATGGCTAAGCTAGTTTAGCTAGCCACTCATCGAGTTTGCCCCTATAAAGTATCTACTGTTACTGCGTCACTGTCTCAAAATTTAGCTTATTTGATAAGCAGGCTTCAAAGTCTATTAACTTGAAATTCCACAAATAAACCAAAGCAATACTATAAATAGTTGCTTCGGTCAGCTCTTCGATTATCGCGCCAAAGGCATGAGGGAACACGATGGCGTTCTCTCCCATATATTGAACTGTGGCTAATACTGCCACCACGAGATATAACGTGATAGGAGTGTTTTTTAGCACTGTCCAACAATAACGCCATGAATAAACGAATAAGCCCACCATAAGAATATAGACAATTGTGAGTACGATATCTTCCCACCAGTCATAGGAATGGTTTAGTAATAAGAAGTCACTAGAAATAAACAAGTCTGGCAGATGGTTTAACTCTCTACGAATAACAGCGAAGAAAACCAAGACTGAGGCCAGCCAAAAGTAACGACCCAATTTGATACGGCTCTGCACTATATACTGTGTACAGCGTAATAAACAGACTATTAAGATAATAGTGCTAGCGATTTCGATAATGCCATTTTCAGTAAAAATGCTGAACTCCTAATACACAAATAATAAAAAAGTGAGCGCAAAGGCTCACTAAATCATTTAAAAAAATAGGTGGTGTTCTAAAAAATAGAACCCACTTAATCAGATCAGTAACGATTCTAATTAAGCGAATTTAGTGCCTATCATGGGTGCAATGATTTGCCAAAGTGATTGTTTGATGTCTTAGCGTACTAAAATAATCGGAGATAGCGTCTTGGCGATGATCTTTGTCGTAGTACTGCCAACAAATAACTGTTGGAGTTTAGAATGACCATAAGCACCAATGACAATAATATCGACCGCATTTTGTTGCTGAAAAGCCAATAAACCATCAACCGCATTAGAGGCGGACAACTGATGCGCTTCTATCGTAAATCCTGCTGTTTTTAGCTGCTCAGTCGCTGCTGCCAAACTTTTTTTAGACGTCTCATCATCATTACCTATCATAACGATATGCCCTTGTAAGCCTTTTAATAGTGGGCTTTTAGAAATAATATCGACGGCTTTAATAGCTGTCTTACTACCGTCAAACGCCACCATATATGAGGTGGGTTCTTTAAACGTCTCTGAGCAGATCATAACTGGCACACTAGAAGCACGAGCCACAGTTTCGATTTGACTACCAATATTGATGCGACTGTCTTTGTGATCTTCGCCGCGTCGTCCCATAACGATGACACGGTTTTTGCTATTGAAGTGTTCAATCGCTGGCAGCAGCTTGCCATGACGTTGATAAATTTTCACGTCCACACTATCGAATCGACTTTGAATGTGGCTTTTTGCATCTTTCACCAACGCATCGCTATAGCTATTAGCAATTTTTGCTCTTTGCTCGTCCAGTTGCGTGAGTTCCTCGAGTAAGAGCTGGCGACTGTTAACACCTATCGCGCCTGATAAATCACGTCTGCTTGAAGCAGGAACGTCACTCACATGTAGTAAGCCGACAGGTAGGTTCAATTTGCTCGCATACCATGCTGCATAATCACAAACGGGTTGCGTCACGGCTGAACCATCGATACACGCTAAAATATGCTGTTCTGTGTTCATTATTTGTCCTTAAATTTTAATTTGGAGTGTCCATGTCCACTTCACCAAAACTAATAGGCTTGATGGACACTATCGTTAGTAGACGTTATTAATGAGCACCTAAGCTTTGATCAGCGTCAGGTTTGTCATGAACGCCGAACTTTTCTATCATCGCTTGGCTTGCTTCGTTCAGACCTATCAGTTCAACCTCAGTACCCTCACGGCGAAATTTAATGATTACTCGATCAATCGCGGCAACGGCTGTCACATCCCAGAAATGCGCTTTTGATACATCAATGACGACTTTGGTTATAGACTCTTTCACATCGAACGACTCAATCAAACGCTCTGCTGATGAAAAGAATACTTGACCATTGACGAAGTAATAACGCGTTCGTTCTGCTTCATCTAATTGCGTATGTACGCTCATATAGCGTTCAATTTTACTGGCAAAGAATAGGGCTGATAACAGCACACCAATTAATACGCCATATGCTAAGTTATGAGTCGCAACCAC
>NZ_JACSQR010000053.1:0-10618 GCF_014836505.1 Psychrobacter communis | reverse complement strand
GTAAAATAGCCCATCTACTTATTAGATGGGCTATTTTATTACTTTTATTGAGTTTTTGCCTTAACTGACTGGCATTAATCTTAAAGATCGCTTTTTTTAATATAGTAACTGAATTTATAACGATAGTTTATTTACCTTGGTAAGATAATTTCATTCCGAGAATATAGCCATCATTATCTTGGAAGTCACCAACGATTTTACCTGTCGGTAATTGACCTTTTGCATCACCGAACCATAAGTATTTACCACCCGCTGATACTGCCCATTCAGGAGTCACGTTATATTTAGCGCCCAAACCAACACTATAGTAACCATCAATAGGACCTAATGATGTTGTTGGATCGCCAGCGCCGCTATCCCAACCAACAGTACCACTTACGGCTAAAGCAGGAGCTAAACGCTTAGCAAGACCAAGTTCTACTTGCCACTGGTCATCTTCATACTCAACCAAGTTTAAACCGTTAGGACCGTAGCTTCCTTTACTGACTTCATTATATAAAGGTGGCGTAATTTTAAAATCACCCCACGGTACCCAACGTACTTTTGCAGTAGCTAACATCGTTGGGTTAATACCGGTTTGGAAATCAAGGTTTACTGATTTAGGAGTAGTCAGTTCCATTGTATTAGTTTGGACTGGATTAATACCTAAGGCTCCAGCTACTGGATAAGTTTCGTTAATATCCATTTTATGATCAATTTCAGATCGGTATGTCAAAGCAGCCTTTAAAGCAATTTCTGGCTTGCTATAAGAAACGCCTGCTAACCAACCATAGTCTTGATCTGGACTAATGTGTGAGGTATAACCTGTGGCTGGACCATAAGCAAGACCACGCAGCTTAACATCTGCTTGCACACGCTGAGCTACTGGACCACCATAAATCTGAAACTCTTTATTGGTACCAAATTTGGCACCTAAAATAGCCGTAATACTTTCACTACGTACTTCGACATTGGTACCTTCGCCTGCATTTGCTGCTTCAGCATTTGCAATCGCCACAGCGCCCCGTAAACCGTCTAATTGTGCTTGCTGTTCGGGTGTCAGTACACCCGCTGTTTCACCTGGAGTAAGAGCAGTTATGCCCGCTATAGCTGCATTATAAGTCGGGGCTTGGTTATTGGTAATTGCCGCGATAGAAGCATCAAGGTCCCCTTTTGATACAAAGTTATTGTCACCACTATAATTTGCGGCCGCACCAAATGGCTCATCATATAGAATACCCACGCTAAACGTATCGTTCAGATCAGTTTTCACGCCATAACGAAAGAAATCATAAGACTCAGCGATATCGCCTGTTGCATTACCGCGCTGATACTCATCAATATTTGGGTTATTATTAGCGCTATCATAGCCACTGACATCAGCGTCGATATAGGTATAGACAGCTTCGGCATAGGTGCCATCTTGTAGGAATGCTGTGATATCTTGACCAGAACGATCAAGACCTGCAGCGTTAGTCACACTGGCTACAGAAATAGTAGCGATTGCTACCGCAAGAGTTTTTAAATGAAAAGTAGCGCGCATTGTGTATCTCCAAACATCCTCGTTGTTAAATCATCTTCATAACTAATATTCAGCATTGTTGCTTGAAATATAAGTTTATGTAAATGACGTCCTAAATGAATAGTAATGATTTTTTAACACTAAAACAATACTTAAAACACTTTATTTTCAGATAGTGACTCTTTAGTTCAGTCATTATTGCTCAAAATCAGCAAATAAAAGTTCATTATCTCTAGCGAAATTAAGGATAATTGTTTACTGCCTAATCAATATAGATCTAACATCAAACAATATATTTCTAATCTTTTAAACATAAAAAAACGACCCATTACAGATCGTTTTTAATATGATTCAAATAATTTTATTTAGAATAAAGACATAAATTCTTAGTTAAAGTTCTGCTTAGCTTGGTAAGACAATTTTACACCAAGAGCAAAACCATCATTGTCTTCAAAGTTACTAACGACATTCTTGGTTGGGATTTGACCTTTAGCATCCCCGAACCATAGGTATTTACCACCAGCAGAAATAGCCCAGTTTTCAGTTAAGTTATACTTAGCGCCAAGACCTGCACTATAATAGCCTTCGATAGGACCTAAAGAGGTTACTGGATTGCCAGCGCCACTATCCCAACCAATGTTACCAGTTACAGCTAAGGCTGGTGTTAAGCGTTTAGCTAAACCTAATTCTACTAACCATTGGTCTTTATCATAGCTGACTAAAGACAAACCTTCAGGGTACTGCGCTTTACTCACTTCTGTATAAACAGGAGGTACGATTGCAAAGTCACTCCATGGTACCCAGCGTACTTTTGCTGTTGCTAAAGTCGTTGGATTGATACCTGTTTGAAAATCAAAGTTTACAGATTTTGGAGTAGTGATATCTATCTCACCAGCTTTTTCAATGCTGGCTGCAGGATAGCTTTCAAATATTGGTAAAGTATGATCAATTTCTGAGCGATAGGTTAACGCGGCTTGTAAAGCAATTTCAGGTTTACTATAAGACACACCTGCTAGCCAGCCATAATCTTGATCTGAGCTAATATGAGCGGTATAGCCAGTCGAAGCACTATATGCCAGTCCACGTAGTTTTACATCAGCTTGTACTTGTTGAGCAACCGGACCGCCATAAACTTGGAAATTTTTATTTTCGCCAAATTTCATGCCAAGAATTGCAGTGATATTTTCAGTACGCACTTCAACGTTGGTTCCTTCGCCTTTGGTATTAAACTCTGCTTGTGCCGCCGCCACAGCTGGCGCTAATGCTTTGTATTGTGCTTGCTCTGTAGGCGTTAATTCAATCTTATTGTCAATTTTATACTTAATTCCACCTACTGTTTGAGCCGCAGATGCAAAATCCTTAATCTTACCACCTGATACAGCATTAATCGTGGCGTTGCGATCACCTTGAGCTACAAAATTATTGTCGCCTCTATAGTCAGCAGCTGCACCAAAAGGCTCATCATATAAAACACCAACGCTAAAAGTATCATTAATGTCGGCTTTTACGCCATAACGGAAGAAGTCATAAGACTCTGCGATATCGTCTATCTTATTACCTTGCTGATAGGCGTTTTTATCTGCGCCAACATAAGCATTGTCATAACCACTAACATCAGCATCTAGATAAGTATAAACTGCTTCTGCATATACGCCATCTTGCAAAAACGCGGTGATATCTTGACCTGAACGATCAAGACCTGCCGCACTAGCGAGACTAGCTGCAGAAAGAGCAGCCAAAGCTACCGTTAGAGTCTTTAGATTGAAATTTGCGCCCATTGTGTATCTCCAAACATCCACATTGTTTTACCGCTACACCGAACTTTGTTAGGTAGACAGTATCTAAGGTGAAGGATACTAATGTGTTTTTTACATGAAAACAACCGAAAAATACTTTATTTCTGCAATATGACTGGATAGTCAGCGAACCGTATATTTATGCCAAAATTTACATGTAAATATTCAATAAATACTATGCCATTATTTATTGTCTATATTGAGAATATCTTATTGTTAATAATGTGGTGGTCTATCTGCCATAACATCAAAAGGCGCTACACCGCCCTCCCCATCTTGGTTTTGCACTTGCTTATAGATAAACTGTAGTTGGCGCTGCAAGGTTTGAATATCTCTATCTTGGCGCGTAATAACCTCATCAAGCCGCTCCACGGTAACTTCAAGATGAGATAAGTTCATCTGCAACTCAATCACTTGAGCCTGTAAATCCGCTTGGCTATCTGCCAGCTGAGCTTGTTGATTAGGAGCGTTTTTTTCTATCGAATTTGGTTGATTCATATTTTTCTCAATAGTAGTTCTCAATAATAGATAGTATGGTTATTTTCTTTATTAAATCTCAGACCTCACCATTTAAAATAGACTTTATAAAATAGTGTTTATCAAAAAGCCCCGTAAAACCACGTCACTTCTAGGGCGTGGATATCAGGCGTCAACCGTTGTCACCTAAGATTGAACCCACCTTGTTAAACAAACCCATTGAGAACATAATCACTCTATGAAAACGCTCAAACTACGCATCAAAGACAAACACACCAATCAGCTAAACATCTTAGCAGGGTCGGTTAATTTTGTCTGGAATTACGTCAATGAGCTTAGTTTCAAACATCTCAAACGCACGGGTAAATTCTTTACAGCTTACGATTTAGCAGCCTACACCAAAGGGGCTGGTGAATACCTAAATCTACACAGCCAGACCTTACAAGCTATTAGTGAGGTTCACGCTAAATCTCGCAAACAATTTAAAAAAGCCAAACTCAACTGGCGTACCAACAATCCTAAAGCCAAACGTAGAAACTTAGGTTGGATACCGTTTAAAAAGACCGCGATAAAACATCTAGCAACCCGTCAATCAGGCAAGAAAAGCCTTAAATCCACCATTCAGCTAAGCCTCGCTAAGGGTAAAAAGCTAATTATTGATATGTGGGATAGCTATAACCTAGCCCTATACAACATCAACACCTGTGAGCTGGTGCAAGATGCTCGCGGCCACTGGTATGCCTGTATCACCGTTAAAGAATTTCCAAAGATTAAGTGCGGTGACGGTCAAGTTGGTATTGACTTAGGCTGCAAAGATGCCGCAGTCAGTAGTGATGGCGATCAACTACAAACCAAACTCACCCATCAATACGCTGAAAAACTGGCGATTGCTCAAAGGGCCAAGAATAAAAAGCGGGTCAAGGCGATTCATGCCAAGATTAAAAATACCCGAAAAGATTTAACCCATAAATTTACTAATAAACTGGTTAAAGCCAATAGCTTAATTGTCGTTGGTAAAATAAAATCAACATCATTCACTAAGGGCAAACTGGCCAAATCCGTCTATGATGCTGGTTGGTTTGAGATTAAGCGGCAACTGGATTACAAATGCAAGCATGCAGGTTGCCACTATATCGAAGTGAATGAAGCGTACAGCACCCAAACCTGCTCGTGTTGCGGCTCACGCCAAGACAGTCCGAAAGGTAGAGCGGGTCTTGGTATAAGAGTGTGGTTCTGTCGTTCTTGTAAAACGACCCATCAACGAGACGTTAATGGAGCAAAAAACATACTCGCGGTCGGGCTTGGCCGTCTTGAGTAGGAATCCCCTTCGCTTTTAAGAAGGGGAGGAAGTCAAAAAGGCATTTACGCATACTACAGTTAGGTGGCAGCATGTTATACTGCTAGGAATTTTGCAACAACCCTTACCTCACTATTATATAAGCTTAAGATATTCTATGGCATTGATACATTTAAAAGATATTCACTTGGCATTTGGCGTGGCTCCTATTCTCGATGGCATCGATTTTTCAATCAATGCAGGCGAGCGCGTTTGTTTGATTGGCCGTAATGGCGAAGGCAAATCTACTTTATTTAAACTGATAAATGGGTCATTGCAGCCTGACAGCGGCGAGATTATCAAAAATAGCAGCATGCGTGTTGCGATGTTAGAGCAAGACGTTCCTGAAACCAGCGGACGTATCTTAGACATCGTGATGGGCGGTAGCCGCCACACCGCCAATTTGCTGATTAACTATAATAAGCAAGTCGATATGTGTGCCAATGGCGATATGGACGCTTGCGAGCATATGGCAACCTTGCAACACGATATCGATGCCGTACATGGTTGGGATTTAGAACGTGATGCAACCCGTCTAATTACGACTATGGGACTTGATCCTGAAGCTGACCTGTCTTCATTGTCTGGCGGTCGTAAACGCCGTGTGCTACTTGCTCGTGCACTAGTCACCAAGCCTGATGTGCTATTACTCGATGAGCCGACCAACCATTTAGACGTTGAAAGCATCGAATGGTTGGAGCGCTTTTTACTCGACTGGCAAGGTCTGACGTTATTGTTCGTGACGCACGATAGAGCATTTGTCAATAAGCTTGCCACCCGTATCGTTGAGCTTGATCGTGGTCAATTGACGAGCTATGACGTCACCCAAGGCGCTAAAGGGTATGCGCGTTATCAAGAATTAAAAGAGCAGCAGCTACTTGCTGAAGAAAAGAACAACGCTAATTTTGATAAAAAATTGGCACAAGAAGAAGTTTGGATTCGCCAAGGTATTAAAGCGCGTCGTACCCGTAACGAAGGTCGCGTGCGTGAACTAAAAGCCCTGCGCGAAGAGCGTAAAGGCCGCCGCGAGCAAGTCGGTAACGTCAATATCACCATGGGTGAAGGCGAGAAAAGCGGCAAGCTGGTTTGTAAAGTTAAGAACCTGCATCTGGAATATGATGGCAACGTCTTAGTCGACAACTTTAGCACCATGATTATGCGCGGTGACAAAATAGGTATCGTAGGCCCTAACGGCGCGGGTAAAACCACGCTGATTAAAGCCCTACTGGATATGTCTGATGATGAAGTCACCAAAACAGGCACGGTCGAGCTTGGCACTAATTTACAAATTGCCTTTTTCGATCAGCTGCGTGATCAGTTGGATTTAGAAGCCAGCGTGGCGCAAAACGTCTCTGAAGGTTCTGACTTCGTAGAAGTTGGCGGGCGCAAAACGCATATCATGAGCTATCTGCAGGATTTCTTATTTGCCCCAGAGCGTGCACGTACACCTGTCAAAGCCTTATCAGGTGGTGAGCGTAACCGTGTGTTATTGGCTAAGCAATTATTAAAGCCTGCTAACATTCTAGTGCTCGATGAGCCAACCAACGACTTGGATATGGCCACCCTTGAGCTTTTAGAAGAATCGGTCGCCAGCTTCAACGGTACTATTCTGCTGATTAGCCATGACCGCTCATTTATGGACAACGTCGTTACTTCTACTTGGGTATTTGACACGGATGAAGATGGTAATGGCATTGTCAAAGAATATGTCGGCGGCTATCAAGAATACTTAGTACAAAAAAACCGTGAAGAAGAAGCGAAAGCTAAGAATGCTAAATCGTCTAACGATAATGCTGCTAGTAGCAAAGCTAACAATAAAACTACGGTCGCGGCAAAGTCTAATACCGCTGCCAAAAAGCTTAACTATAATGAACAGCGTGAACTCGATAATTTGCCAAAAGAAATCGCTGCGTTAGAAGCTGAGCAAACGGAGCTGGAAGAAAAGCTGGCTGACGGTTCTTGGTTTACGAAAGATATGGACGCCGCTACAGCTGCCAGTGAGCGTTTATTGGTCATTGAAGATGAGATGATGACTAAGCTTGAGCGCTGGCATACGCTTGAGAGTTGATATTGTCTAGCGCTATTTATCACTACATAACCTTTATATCGAAAATGGTGAAGGGTTATAAATAGCTTACGACCACTTACAACCGCGTAATGTGCGGAAAGTTAGTGAACATTGTCTTGATTTCAAGTATCATTCCCTATTGCTGAATACCCTTATTAATTATAAGGTCATTATTCATAATAGTCTTGTTGATAAAAAAGCGTACTTTAAGGTAGGTTAAATATTGATAATTAAGCAGTTTTAGACTAATTATCTTGTTTAACACTGAAGTACGCTTTCTCAAGGCTGCTTTATTTTTAACACAATAATTTATTTTATGACCGAAATAGCTTAGAATAGCAACAATTAGCAAAATTAGGCACAGCTAACGTGGCTTGATAATTGTCATTTTTCTAAGCCACAAACCCAGTGTGGGATAATCCCATTTCATTCACCTGGAGGAAGTATTAATGAGCCATGCCGAAGGCGTTAACGTACAACGTCGTAGAGTTCTTATTGCCTCGACTGCCGTCATTGGTGCAGCTGGGGTAGCTGCTGTGGCGACACCTTTTGTCCGTTCTTGGACTCCGAGCGCAAAAGCCGAGGCTGCAGGCGCTGCAGTGACCCAAGATATTGGTTCTATCGAAGCAGGACAGATGATTGTCGTCAAGTATCGTGGCAAACCTATCTTTGTGGTCAAGCGCACTGAAGAGATGCTGACCACCTTAGAATCAGTCAAGTCATTACTGTCAGATCCTGATTCAGATGAGTCACTACAACCAGAATATTGTAAAAACCCTGAGCGCTCTTTATCACCAGAAGTACTGGTGGTAGAAGGCGTCTGTACACATTTAGGCTGTGCACCAAACTACCGTCCTGATGTGGGCGCAGCTGATTTAGGCGGTAATGACTGGTACGGTGGATTTTTCTGCCCATGTCATGGCTCTAAATACGATTTATCGGGTCGTGTTTATAGTGGTGTCCCTGCACCGCTTAACTTACCAATCCCAGAGTACAGCATGGATGGTACTATCTTGACGATTGGGGAGGCTTAATATGAGCATGGGTAAAAAACTAATGCATTGGGTGGACGCGCGCTTTCCTGCGACTGAAACCTATGAATATCATATGTCAAAGTACTATGCACCAAAGAACTTTAACTTTTGGTACTTCTTTGGTGTGTTATCAATGGTGGTATTGGTCAACCAATTGGTGACTGGTATTTGGCTAACGATGATGTACAACCCAAGTGCCGAAGGGGCATTTGCGTCTGTTGAATATATCATGCGTGATGTCAAAGGTGGCTGGCTCATCCGTTATATGCACTCGACGGGCGCTTCTGCGTTCTTCGTGGTGGTATACCTGCATATGTTCCGTGCTTTGCTATACGGTTCATACCAAAAACCACGCGAGCTTATTTGGCTCATCGGTATGGGTATTTACCTAGCATTGATGGCAGAAGGTTTCTTCGGTTACCTACTCCCTTGGGGCAACATGTCATTCTGGGGCGCTCAGGTTATTCTAAACTTACCTGCGGCTCTACCTGTCATTGGTGACGGTCTTGCTGAATGGGTACGTGGTGACTATATCATCTCAGGTATTACCTTAAACCGCTTCTTTGCTTTGCATGTGGTTGCTATTCCACTTGTCCTTGTCGGCTTAGTGTTTATGCATTTAGTGGCGCTGCATCACGTTGGTTCGAACAACCCTGATGGCATTGATATTAAAAAGCTAAAAGATAAGAATGGCGTACCATTAGACGGTATCGAATTCCATCCGTACTATACTGTGCACGATATGGTTGGTATTGTTGTCTTCTTTATCTGTTTCTTTGCAGTCGTATTCTTCTTCCCAGAAGGCGGTGGTTTCTTCCTTGAGCCACCAAACTTTGAAGCAGCGAATTCGCTAAAAACACCAGAGCATATTGCACCAGTTTGGTATTACACACCTTTTTATGCCATTTTACGTGCAGTTCCTAATAAGCTTGGTGGTGTTATTGCAATGGGCGGTGCGATTGCCTTCCTATTCTTGATCCCATGGCTAGATAGATCTCCTGTACGCTCTATACGCTATAAAGGTATTCTGTCAAAGATTGCGCTTACTGTCTTTGCTATCAGCTTTATCGTATTAGGCTACTTAGGTGCGACACCTGCAACGCCAACAGCGACGATTTTGGCACGTATCTTTACTATCCTGTATTTCTTGTTTTTCTTATTGATGCCGTTCTACACAGCTATTGAGAAGTGTAAACAGCCACCAGAACGCGTTACCGGAGGTCACTAATGAGCACGCTAATTAAATCCCTAGCTGGTCTAGGCTTAGGCGCCGCACTGATGTTGACTGCTGGCACTGCAAGCGCATCAGGTGGTGGATGTGGTACTTTTACCAATGCTGATGGCGTGGTTGAACACTTAGCTTGTAGCACCGCCCCTATTGATTTTACCAATAAGGGTTCGCTACAAAACGGTGCGAAAATCTTTATGAACTACTGCGCTGGGTGTCACTCAGCAAAGTATGTTCGTCATTCGCGCATTGCTAAAGACTTAGAGATACCGCCTGAGCTGGTTGAAAAGTATTTGATGGTCACCACCGATCAAATCGGTGATCATATCAATGCTGAAATCGATCCTGAAGTACAAGCATCATGGTTTGGTGCGGCACCTCCGGACTTGTCACTTGAAACAAGACTACGCGGTGATGACTGGGTTTATACGTATTTGCTATCGTTCTATGAAGATCCAAGCCGTCCTTGGGGCGCTAACAACTTAGTACTTGCAAACGCTGCTATGCCGCACGTGTTGCATAATATGCAAGAAACCTTGAGTGAAGAAGAGTTTGAATCTGAAGTTGGTGACTTGGTTAACTTTATGGCGTGGATGGCAGAGCCGGTACGTCATGACCGCCAAGTAATCGGTTTCTTTGTGATTTTATTCTTATTAGTACTGCTCATTCCAGTTTACTTGTTAAATAAAGAGTTCTGGAAAGACGTAAAATAAGGTGTAATGGACAAAATTCATGCTAAAAAAAAGCATTACTTCGGTAGTGCTTTTTTTATGTTTGAATAAATGGTTAATTATAATACCAAACCCAACAATTAAAGTTGTGCCCAAGCACGAGCAGTTAACGACCGAATTCTTTGTGGCTGTTTAAGCAAATTATTCCAAGCCAAGCAAGCGGCATCGACAATAGCCTCATAACTGTCATAACAACGATTGGATAACTCATTTTGCTTAAGGTACTGCCATACTCTCTCAGAAGGATTCAGCTCAGGTGAATAAGGCGGTAGTTTAAGCATAGTGACATTAGCCTGATTCAAGCTTGGTTGATGCCATAATGCGCCGTCCATCACCACCACCGCATGACGTCCTTTTGGAACGGCTTTACTAGGGCGTGTTGAACATTGGATATAAATTTCTGGCAAAAAAAATAGCGAACGGTTAATCTTTAAGTTCTCACACAAA
>NZ_JACSQR010000052.1:0-11369 GCF_014836505.1 Psychrobacter communis | reverse complement strand
GTCTTGGTAAACTTACTTTAGCAACTTTGGACTTCTTTTTTTATCTTTTTTTGAGCCCTTATCCCGAACTGGGGTTACTTATTAAATAAGAGATATAAAAAAGACCATCCGCAGACAGTCCTTTTAACGATATATCTAATTATAATGAATAAGCAAGCCTATAGCAAAATGCGGCGTGGATCTGCCAGCAAACTTGCGATATAACGGGTAAATACCGCAGCATCGGCGCCATTAATCACCCGATGATCGTAAGACAAAGATAACGGCAACATCAGACGCGGCTCGAAAGATTGCTTACTAGCATTCCAACGCGGCTGCATACTGGCTTCTGACACCCCTAAAATACCTACTTGTGGCCAATTTACCAGAGGCGTAAATGCGGTACCACCTAAGTTACCTTGACTAGAGATGGTAAAGCTTGCGCCTTGTAATTCTTTAGCCGTGAGCTTCTTATCACGCGCTTTGACCGCAAGCTCGCCTATCTCAATGGCGATTTGCTTTAAGCCTTTATCTTGCACATTTTTGATAACAGGTACAATCAGGCCATCATCCGTCGCGACCGCAATGCCCATATTGACGCTTTTACGTAAGATAATTTGGGTATTATCGTCACTCAAATGACTATTAAAGCGTGGATGCTGGGTTAACGCATAAGCAGTTGCTTTAACGACAAAAGCTAAAATCGTGAAGCCGATACCTTCCGCCTTCATAGCGCCTTTAAGCTCACCACGTAACTTTTCAGTGTCCGTGATGTCTGACAAATCAAACTGCGTCACTTGCGGCAGCAAAGTATTGTAATTGAGCTGCGGTATCGAGACTTTTTGTAGGCGGCTTAAATCTTGTACTTCGCTCTCGCCCCATATCTCAGTATTGCTCATATCAGGTAAGCTTGGCAGGCTTGAGCTTGCCATATTATTACTTGTAGGTGCAGTTTTTTGCTTACTCAAGCTGTCTTTTACATGGGCAAACAAATCTTCTTTTAAGATACGATCGTTAAGCGCCGAACCCGTCACTTGAGTAATATCAACGCCTAGCTGACGCGCAAGTTTACGCACGGCAGGACCAGCATAAATATCGACCATTTTTTCGTTGACTTGCGATTCGGTTAGCTTAGCATTTGCAGTGCTAGTATTAGCCGTAGATTTAGCGGCTTGTTTAGGCTCACCAGTCGTTTGCTTGTTGACTTTTTGGTCTAAATCAGCGCTCTTATCTTCTGCTTCAGCTGGCTTGGACACTTGCGTCTCAGAAGTATCAGCCTTAGATTCACTAGCATTATTACTGCCGCTCTCTGAACCTTCACCAATAATCACGATAAAGTCTTGACCATTGGCGACCATATCACCCGCTTGCACCAATATTTTTTCAATCTTGCCTGTTTCTGGCGCTGGTACTTCAACCGACGCTTTATCAGACTCAATGAGCAAAATTGATTGATCAGCAGTGACCATATCGCCGACACTAACCATAATTTCAGCCACTTGCGCTTCGTCGACACCTAAGTCTGGTAAGGCGTGCGTCGTTGCTTTTCCTATTTCCGCGCCTGCTTGTTTTGCAGGTTGAGAAGTATTTGCCTCAGCTGCATTAGCATCAGTATCGTTTTGCTTCTCTGCTTGCTGACTATCCTGCGCTGCATTTTGTTTGTCAGTGCTTTCTTTCTCAGCGCTTTGTTTATCATTGCTTTGACTATCATTTTGGCTATCGGCATCTGCTTCGCTTTCAAGCTCAATGAGCACCATGCCTTCGCTGACTTGATCGCCGACTGCTACGCTTATTTTAGTCACTTTACCGGCAGCCGAGCTTGGTACTTCTACTGAGGCTTTATCAGATTCTAATAAGATAATATTGTCATCTTTTGCAATAACGTCGCCAACTTCGACCATAATCTCACTGACTTCGGCGCTATCAACACCCAAATCGGGGGCTTTAATGTCCATCCGTAATTCTCCTTATATTATTATTGCCTTGTCTTTGGGCTATTCTTTGACGTCGTCATCATTGAGTAAGGCGGCATCGGCTGGATCTTCTGCGCGGCCTTCGCTGCTTATTTCGTCATCATCTTCACTGACAAACTCTGGCACAGGGTTCGGATGTACATTGTCAGGGCCTGGGGCATCTGGGAAATGATCATAATGAGGCTGTTGTTGCCATGCAGGCGGTTGATCCGCTTCGATACCAAAGCTTGAAATCGCATCTTTTACCAGACGCATCTCAACTTCACCTTCATCAGCTAAGCGCTTAAGTGTCGCAACCACAATGTGCGCGGCATCGACATGGAAGAAGCTACGTAATTGCTCACGAGTGTCCGAGCGACCATAGCCATCAGTACCTAAAGTCGTATAAGGGCGATTGTCAGGTAACCATGCGCGGATTTGTTCTGGATAATTGCGCATATAATCGGTCGCTGCGACGACGATACCTTCGTGCGGGGCAAGCTGTTCGGTCACCCATGGCACCACTTCTTCATCCATTGGATGCAGGCGGTTATAATCATCACAAGCCATACCATCGCGGGTCAGCTCGTTAAAGCTGGTTACGCTCCAGACGTTAGATGAGATATTAAACTCATCTTGTAGTATTTTCGCCGCTTTTTGCACTTCGCGTAAAATAACGCCTGAACCTAATAGCTGAACTTGGCTTGAACCATTGTCTTCTAACAAATACATACCACGCTTGATGCCTTCTTCGACACCTTCTGGCATGGCAGGTTGTTCGTAGTTTTCATTCATCAAGGTTAAGTAATAATAAACGCGCTCGCCCTCACCATACATGCGGCGTAGACCATCATGCATAATCACTGCCAGCTCATAACCGAAGCAAGGATCATAAGTCACGCAGTTCGGTACGACGTTGAATAAAATTTGTGAATGACCATCTTGATGCTGCAAGCCTTCGCCGTTTAGCGTGGTACGGCCAGCCGTTGCGCCAAGTAAGAAACCTTGTGCCTGACAGTCACCTGCTGCCCATGCCAAGTCGCCAACACGCTGAAAGCCAAACATAGAGTAATAAATATACAGTGGAATCATCGGCAAGGCGTTGACAGAATAACTGGTTGCCAGAGCAATCCATGTACTCATTGCGCCCGCTTCGTTAATGCCTTCTTCTAACATGTGACCATCGATGGCTTCTTTATAACCCATCAAAGCTTCACTATCCTCTGGCGTATATTTTTGTCCAGAAGCTGAATAAATACCCAATTGGCGGAACATACCTTCTAGACCAAAGGTGCGCGCTTCATCAGGAACGATTGGTACGACGCGATCTTGAATGTCTTTATTTTTTAGCATCGCTGCTAGCAAGCGCACAAACACCATGGTAGTCGATTGCTCTTTACCATTACTGCCTTTTAGCACGCGATCGAAAATAGACAACTCTGGAATATTTAATGGGATATGACCACTACGGCGATTGGGCAGATGACCACCTAAGGCTTCACGGCGACCTTTTAGATATTTCATCTCCAGCGAGTCTTCTTTTGGACGATAAAACGGTAGCGTCTCTAACTCTTCATCAGTAAATGGCAAGTCAAAACGGTCACGGAAGTACATCAAAGCTTCATGATCGAGTTTTTTGATTTGATGCGTCTTATTGACTGCTTGTGCTTGATTTGACAGACCATAACCTTTAACCGTTTTCACTAAGACCACAGTTGGTTGGCCTTTGGTTTTCATCGCTTCACTAAAAGCAGCATAGACCTTCATCGGATCATGACCGCCACGGTTTAAGCGTGAAATATCATGGTCAGACAGCTCGTTTGCCATCTCCTCTAACTCAGGATATTTACCAAAAAACTCTTTACGGGTAAATTCAGGCGTACGGGCTTCATATAGCTGATATTCACCGTCGACCGCTTCTTCCATGCGATATTTAAGCACGCCCGTTGTATCTTTATCTAACAAGGTATCCCACTGACCACCCCAAATCACCTTAATCACGCGCCAGCCTGCACCGCGAAATACCGACTCAAGCTCCTGAATAATCTTGCCGTTACCACGCACAGGACCATCGAGACGCTGTAAGTTACAGTTGACGACCCAAATTAAATTGTCCAATTTCTCACGACCAGCAAGAGAAATTGCACCCAAGCTTTCTGGCTCATCAGTTTCGCCATCACCTAAGAAGGTCCAAATCTTGCGATCTTCTTTTTCTAGCAAGCCGCGGTTTTCCATATAACGATGCACGTGCGCATGGTAAATGGACATAATTGGGCCCAAGCCCATCGATACGGTTGGGAACTGCCAATAATCTGGCATCAAATATGGGTGCGGATAGCTTGACAGACCCTTGCCGCCTACTTCACGGCGAAAGTTATCTAATTGTTCTTCATCTAAACGACCTTCTAAATAAGAGCGCGCATAAATACCGGGCGCTGAGTGACCTTGATAATAAATCATATCACCGCCGAAATGATCGCTTGCCGCCCGGAAGAAATGGTTAAATCCGGTTTCATAAAGGGTCGCACTTGAAGCAAAAGTTGCTAGGTGACCGCCTAAATCATCATCATTTTTGTTGGCACGCATAACCATTGCCAATGCGTTGTAGCGAATCAAAGCCCGAATTTTACGCTCAATTGTCAAGTCACCTGGGTACATTGGCTCATCTTCAACCGCGATGGTATTGATATAAGCGGTATCGAGACGGTTAAATGGCAGTCCTTCTTGTACCGCCATGTTGTATAACGCTTTTAATAAAAACTGCGCTCGATCCTTATCGGCATGTTTGATAACCGACTCAAAGGCTTCCAGCCATTCTTGGGTTTCGGTGCTATCAGCATCCTTATAATAGTTCATCTTTATTAATCCTTTTTATCAGTCAGCCCTGCATGATAGCAGGGTGTTATTAAATCAGAGTGTTTACGTATCTTAATGAGCAATCAATTGAATTGGTGGTGCCTTGCCTATAACGTCCTTGCCGCATCTAAGCAGGGCATTATTATTCAGGGTTATAACAGAGACTTCTAAATAAATCGTATCACTGTAGAGTAGCATTAGGCGCAAATAAACACCGTTGTAAAATTAAACGGTAGCCACTATGCAATTCTCACTATCAAATGATAATGACACTCTATTATAGGTACTTATTGTGGATTTGTTTATAGCTATGAAGAAATGCCGATATGACAAGTATTTTTGAAATAAATAGTGATTATTCTTTTTGCGATATTTTAGAATATTGTTTAGTCGTTTTAATTTACGGAGCCATTACTTAAATTTAGCATTTTAATGTGTTTGGTCATACTAAAGCTGCCATTCGTCTGTTTTTTAGGATTTTTATTAGATTCTTGCTTAATATATCAAGTTACGTAATACCTACATTTTACTAAAATAGTAATTCAATTAAGATTTGAGTAGAAGATCTTAGCTGGTTTCGGTTTAAGGGATAGCAATATGCAGCATATTCAACGTTTTCCAAATCTAATAGGCTCACAATCATTGAGTGGGTATGTATGTCGAATGCTATTCCTATTAATCGTTATGGCTTTGCTGTTTGTTAGCAATAGAGCGCTGGCTCTTACGGCTAATCCGGGTGCTACTTGCCGAGGTATCATGGGAGCGGCACAAGGTAGCCTCCTTAATAATGACTATACCAATTTAGTAAATGCACTTAATACCAATAATTTTGTCAGGATTATGGGTAATGATTCAGGTCGTATTCCTTTAGAGATCAAAATTAGCACGGTGGAGTCAAGCCCTAATACCACTTTATCTAATTTCGGTGTTATTGATAGTGGCTCTAACAGGGCTATCAATGTCAGACGTAACTTTCCTAGCGTAACGGCATATACTGATATTAATTTTGAATTCCGCAATACGATTACCAATCAACCTATTAATCTCTCAAATGTTGCTTTAAGCGCATTCGATATCGATTATTCTAATGCTACAAATAGCCTATTTGATGACTATATAAAAATTACAGGTATTACAGAATCGGGTAATACTATAAATGGTACATTCCAATCTATAAACGGTTCTAACGTTGTTGACGTCAATGGCTTGAACAACAGTACATCTAACAACTGCCCTCCAAAAAATCTAGATACTGGCTGTCAAGGATCTATACAATTTACTCAAGCCGTCAATAAAATCACTATCCGTTATACGAACAATCCTACATATGTCCGAAACACGCCCACTAACCAAGAGATTGATTTTCGAGTAGACAACTACTGCTACATTCCCGAATATATCTTCTCAGGTACAGTATTCGATGATAATGGTGGTATCGCTAGTAATAGAGCTAGCAAAGAGAATGCTGACATCACCACTACTACAAGTCCGTATACCAATAATAGCGACTACTTCAATGGAGTATTTAACACATCTTCTGAAACTGGTATTACTGGTAGTAGTGTGAAGCTGGTTAACTGTACGAATCCTGCTACTGTCTATGCGACGCAGCAGGTAGCAGGCAATGGTACAACAATCGGTCAATATCAGTTTAATCTTCCTCTTAGTACCTTTAATGGTAGTACAGATATTTGTGTTATAGAGGATCGTACTAACGGCATCAGTACCTACCCTATTCGAACCAGTAGCGCCAAGATTAACATAGGATTCGCAGCTACTACTTTTAACTATATAAATAGAAATTTTGGCAGAGTTATTCCTGCAAACGCTGCATTAGTATTAAGAAAAGCCCAGTTCGTAAATGACTGCCCTTCAACTTTAGACTACACTGCCTCTACTTTGAATACTCCAGGAAATACTAATCCTAGAACGGGCTTTAGTGAAAGTAGTATTGGTGAAAATAGTATTATCCCTGGTCAGTGTATTGCTTATAGAATTACTGCAACCAACCGCTCAAACCTTGTTATTAATGATTTTATCATGCAGGATAAATTACAGAAAAAAGGAGTAGAGGGAGCTTTAATCACCTCAGTATTGATTGGTCCAGTTTTTAATTCTTCTGAGTACGCTTCTAACAGTGTGGTTATAGGTCAAAACAATCCGGTCATTACCAAACCACTTGTATTATCTGCTAGAGATAATAAGGTTTTCTATTTCAACACCAAATATGGAACGACTGTAGACCCTTAATATCCATCACCTCTTGCATTCTCTCTAATATTCAAAACTTAATTATTTCCAACAAAAGCCCTATCTTTCCAGATAGGGCTTTTACCGTTCAGCTACCTCAAACGACCTTTTGTCGCTTTTATAGTGACAGTATGTAAGCAATTTGTAAAAATCTATTCTAAGAGCACAGTCGAGATTTTTCAACTTATCGAAAGCCCAGTAACTATCTAGTTTGCTGGCGGCACAAGCCAAATCATTTCTGATAGTGACGATTTAATAAAGGATTTCATATGAAAGGTTCTCATTTTTTACGCCATACCTTATTCGCTATATCAGCATCTGTACTTTTACTAGGTACAGCAAATGCCGATGACGCCTTAAAGATGGATTTAACTGCCAACAAAGTCATCAAGAACGCTGAGGGCAAAACCACTTATCTACCAGTTCGTAATGCGCCGGCTGGTACGGTCATTCAGTATAAAGCCACCTATAGCAACACAATCAATAACGACATTCAAGACTTGGCAGTTGTGCTGCCTATTCCTGCGAACATGACCTTCACTGGTGAAGCTATCCCTTCAACCGCGCAAGCGAGTATCGACGGTAAAAACTACGCCGATATGCCACTCATGCGTAAAGTCGACGGCAAAATGGTCAAAATCCCTTTTTCTGAGTATCGTACCCTGCGCTGGAATATCAAGTTATTGCCAGCACAAAAATCAGCAACTGTTGCTCTAAATACTACTGTTAATTAAACCCCTTTATCCGTTCATTTTTTTCAACCTTACACATGGTTTTTATCATCACTTTTGGAGCAATATATGAAATCAAACACTTTTAACTATAGTTTGCTAGCTATTGGCGTCGCTGCGGTAATGGGGTTATCTACTAGCGCTAATGCTGTTGATAGTGGTCAAACGATAACCACTGTCGAAATAAACAACATTGCAAAAGCATCGTATAACGTAGCAGGCGTAAAACAGCCTGACGTTGAATCTAACCCAGTCAAAATCACTGTTTCGGAACAGGTTTCATTTTCTTTGACTCAAGACAATGACAAAACAGTAGCTCCTAACGGATTTGTCGTTTTTGAACATCGGTTAACTAACGAAGGTAATCGTAAAGATAATTATACTATTACAGTAACAGACCGGACTGATGATACTAAACAGTTTGATCTTACTAACTCTACTATCACTTATAGAATCTACACTGATGGTGAAACACCTACACCAACTACTGGAACTGCAGGTACTATTAATGCTAGCAACACCAAAATTCCTCTTGAAAGCAATCAGTTTGCTGTCATCACAGTTAAAGCAAAAACCAATGGTAATAAAGGTGGCGATACTCAGAATTTAGACCTAACAGCAACTGGTACAGCCTTGGCAACTGGCAATGATTCGGTAACCAATATCAATAAGTCCAAAACCATACTACCTACTTTTAGTATAATCAAAACAATCATTAAACCTTTAGATCTTAATAATAACGATGACACATCGACTTATACTATTGTTATTAGTAACCCTACAACAGCGTTTTCAGACGTTGCCACTGACATACAAACTACCGATAGTCTCCCAACTGGCTTAATTATAGCAAAAACTTTATCTACATCTAGTCCAGATATTACAGTTAGTGGTGGAGCTACTGTTGGTACCTTAGATCCTGCTAATTCAGGTGGTTTAGGTACCAGTGGATTTAATCTAAAAGGTGCGAGTATTCCTGTAGGTGGGAAAATAACGATAACACTTGTCGTCAAGAGAGCTAAAGACGCTGCGATCGCAGTTGGCGCACTTAACCATGTTAAAGTCACCGACGATCTAGATGACGACGCGACTACCGCTGACAATATACTTATTGATAGCACCGACAGTACAGTTGAAAACGTCGGTAATTTCTACGTAACCAACGATGAAGATAAAACCAGTGGCACTGCTCCAACTGTAGATGATGGAACTGATTACACTCAACCCTTAACAACTATCAAGCGCGCCTTAACTCTTGGTGTCGCAACCACGAAAGAAATAGCACCGCTTACCTCTAATACTAATACCAATGGTCAAGTAACTCATACCGCTACCATCACCAACAATGGACAGGATATCGAAGGTAATACCGCCAATCCACTAACACTTACGATTACTGACGGCACTAACGCACAAGTCAATCCTGTTCCTAGTCAATTTTACTTAGTTTACACACCAGCAGGTGGTACAGCTACTCAGCCAATCCCTGTAACGCCAACCAGAGTCGGTGATGTTTATACTATTAGCAGTACTCAATTTCCTGGTAACGGTGTAGGTATTGCACCAGGTGGTAAGTTAGAAGTTAGATACAATATGGAATCTATTGGGGCAGATATAGGTAGTAAAGAAGAGACGATTGTCAAATTGACTGCTGCCGGTGCTGGCTTCCCAACTGTCCCTCCTATTACCGATACGACGACTGTTAAGGGTTTGACTTTAGTCAAAGCTCAAGCTCTAGATTCAGATTGTGATGGCGCTATAGACGCTAATGCAAGCTTTAGTAGTTCAGCTACTGCTCTTTCAGCAACCCCTGGGCAGTGTGTTATTTATCAAATTACAGCAGAAAACACTTCATCTGCGTCTCCAGCAGGTCTAGGTTTCAGTATTACTGATTTACTTATTGCAGATGCAAAGTCTCAATTTAGTGCTGCTGCTGATTATGTTGATAATACTGGCAAAATAAAAGTGGGTACAGGGGCTGAAACTGATGCTACTGACGGTACTCCATTAGGTACAAACGCTGTTCCTTCTATCTATGCCAATGTAGCCACCTTGACTCCTGGTCAAAGCGCTGTACTTAAATTCAGAGTCAAAATCAAAACTAATCGTTAATATTTAATTAATTACAACCCTACAAGTAGCAACAGCTGCTTATAGAACAACCCTCTAGCTTGAGCCAATTAAATTTTATTAGTCAAGCTAGAGCGTTACCACCCCCTTTATGTTTCATTGGATAAGCGACATATGACTCTATCTGTAATGACACCGTCTAATCGTACCGCATTATGTACAGCGAAGATCTCTGCGCTGTCAGTGGCGATGTTGCTTATGCAATCGAATATGGCGTTTGCAGCGACTGATTCAAATTCAGCAGCAAACCTGAATCTACAAATTATCAATAACATTGCAAACGCCACCTATAACGTCAATAGCCAGTCTGACGTCACGATATCTAGCACCTCGAACCAAGTACAAGTTAAAGCCTCTGCTCTACCCGAATACGGCATCAGCTTAAGCCAGCAGCCGTTATTTACTGTCATGCCAAACGCCTCAGTAAACTGGGTCAATGTCTTAAATAATACCAGCTATAGCAATCAAACGGTTGAGTTGACACTTAATATCGCGCCAACCCTCTCGAACATTAAAGTTTATCAAGATCTAAATAAAAACGGCATCATTGATAGTGCTGACAGCGAGATTATCTTTGATAATTTACGTGCCCAAATTAAACTTGGACACAGCGAAAGCATCCAACTTATTGTACAAGCATTGTCAGACCCTAACGGCAAAAGTGGCGATACTGCTGATATAAAAATCGGTGCCGTGGTATTAGAAGATCCGTCAGTAGCGATGGTTAATGCCACTGATAAACTGATTATCGTTGAGCCTGAGATTAACTTTACCACTCCTAAGTTTGATGATAATAAAACCACTTCGCAATTGGACGATAACGTCTATATCGAAGCCAGCTACGCGCAATGTAATGTTCAGTTAGATAAACCTGATCAAGTATGGGTCACGATTACCTCTTTACTGACTGGTGATAAGTACTCATTAAAAGGAATTGAAACCGGTAACAGCACTGGTAAATATCAGCTTTCAGCACCGACGCAAAACAATGCCAATGCTATCAATGATAAAATCATTCAGACTTTAAAAAATGATACTTTGACCGCCAGCCTCGATGCTTGTATCGCGCCTTCTGTCGGCACTGGTAATGAGCAGCTGCCAAGCGACGCTGATTTGACCGTTCGTATCGATAATTTGGCCAACCAAATTACTATCATTGATGACAGTGCTAGTTTAGTAGTGACCAAAGAAAGTGACTTTAAAAGTGCTGAATTTGGCGACTATGTTAATTACAGCATCAATGTTACCAATAATGGTGAGTCGACCGCCTACGACGTGCAATTAAAAGACGCCCTACCGCGCGGTTTTGCCTACGTAGATAGCAGCGTGCGTATTGATAAAGCCCAAACGACTGAGTTTAAAAGCGACGGCAAATACCAAGTTTTAAGTTTAGGTAACCCCAGTTCGGGATAAGGGCTCAAAAAAAAGATAAAAAAAGAAGTCCGAAGTTGCTAAAGTAAGTTTACCAAGA
>NZ_JACSQR010000051.1:0-11399 GCF_014836505.1 Psychrobacter communis | reverse complement strand
GGCAGTATAGTTCGGTTAGGTTGTCCATGTAAGAAGTCCTTTTTGCTTAAGTGGTCTTGGTAAACTTACTTTAGCAATTTCGGACTTCTTTTTTTATCTTTTTTTTGAGCCCTTATCCCGAACTGGGGTTATTAGACTAAAACAAAAGGGCTTAAGGCGAAAGAATATACTGTATACGAGACTGTTTACCCAATAAACGTCGCACTACAGCGCCGAGCTGTTTATCATACTTAGTCGCATAAAAAGTCAAAGCCGGCGGTATATCTATAGCGGTCGCTAGGCCATTTAACGCTTCATTAGCTGATACCTTAACGGGTAATGCTAACAACTGTTCTGCTATCAATAGCTGCTTAACGCGCTCAGCGATTGCATGCCCCGAATCGACAATATGTAGCGCTAACTGCTGCTGAGTAATTTCTTGGCGTAAAAACGCTTTAAAAAATGGATAATGGGTACAGCCTAATACCAACTGATCGACGCCATCTTGCGAAAATTGCTGCAATTGCAGGCGTAAATCCTGAGCCGTTTTGCTGTCTTTAGGCATACCTGACTCAACCCAAGGGACTAAGTTTGGGTCAAAGTATTTGGAGACTCTGGTGGCATGAGGAATGGCAACATTTGTAATGACGTCATTTAGTAGCGCACCGTTTAACGTCGCTTTCGTTGCCAATACGGCTACGTGATGAGTTTTGCTGGCCAATACCGCAGGTTTTAAAGCAGGCACCAGACCAACAATAAGCAGCTGCGGATAATAGCGTCTGGCAGTCTCTAACGCATACGCCGAAGCACTATTACAGGCGATGACGATAAGCTTGCAGCCTTGTTGGTATAGCCATGCCACTGCAGCGAGCGTTAAGGCTTTAATGTCTTCACTATCACGATTGCCATACGGTACATGCAAGGTATCGGCATAATAAACGTAACGCTCATGCGGTAATTGCTGAGCCAGATGTAGATAGACCGACAAGCCGCCGACGCCCGAATCGAACAAGCCGATTGGCGCACTGCGTTCCTTTTTAAGCGCGTTATTTATCACGCTATCATCTGCTTTAAGCGTTTTAAAACTATCATTAATAAATGTGGTTTTGTGCGTCTCAAGGCTATCAACAATATCAACACCATCAAGGCTTGTATTATCAGGCACTGCTTTTACGGCAACCTTCATTGCTCTCTTACCGCCGTTCTTATATAAGTATTAAATATAGTCTATTATGAATCTAATGGCATTGATAATGTATAAGCGTTATCGCCACTTTGCAGCGTTAGTATCGTCTCACCTTCACGCTCTGTCAATTCACCAATTTCTGTTAAATGATAAAAAGCGTTACGTCCAATCAATGCTTCTAAGCCGTTTCGTACCGTCATATAAGGACGAATTTGCGTAGGGCTTTCTGCACTTTCATTGTCTTCTTTATTCTTACTTGTGCCAGAATGGCTATTGTCATCAGAGTCTTTCATTGTATAAGCACGCAAACTAATCGGATGTTCATCATCTAAACGCACTACATCACCGGTGCTGGTCGTAAATTCTAGCCAACGCTTACCTGCTTCTTCAACGATACCAACATCGTTAATCAATAACGGCGCATCTTCTACTTGGATACGCAGTTTTTGTACCGGCGTTTTTAAAAAATACTCAACCGCGCCATTATTTTCTTCTTTCCATAAAATAGTGGCAAATAAATTAACCAGTGACTGCCGGGTCATGTGCCCGCCTTCGTGCCACCACTCGCCGTTGGCTTTGATGGTTAAATCCATATCCGTTACTTGCTCAGGATGCCAGTTCTCAAGCGGCGGTATGGCGCGCCCTTCGCGTATACTTGGCGCTGACTTAAAATACTGACTCAAAGCATCCATACCATTTGGCGCAGATACCTTGTCATTCGTGACTTTGAGGCTATCTTTATCATTAGAATTGTCGTTTTTATTATCGTCATTCATCATAAAATCCTTTATGTAGTAATCAAAGTTTGGCGCATCTATTATTACTATAAATTTTTGTTTCGGGTATGATGAAAGCCTATCGTCATTGTACCCCCATTATTTCCATCTTACCTTAACATTGATACTCAGAAATGCGTATCGTGTTTGTAGGACTTTTCTTTTATAATGAGTAACGATTATTTATTTGCAATGGTTCAGTGGGTGTTGAATTAACAACACATTTTACGTTATGGGTGCTAGATTTTACGTCAATCTTTGTACGCTTAACGTCGTCAATTGATGCCGCAAAGACAGTTCTTATCGGGCAGCCATATGTCTGAGTAACGTTAGCGCCGCAAGCTTTATTATTCAATTGTTAAGCTAATGATGCCCTGAGATAAGCCACTAAAAGTTTAGGAGTAGGTATGCAAGAGCAAGACAATCAAAAGCCTGTTGTTGATAATGACACTGTTAGCAACGACGTTGTTAATAATGACATTGTCAGTAACGACACTGTAAATAGCGACATCGCACATACTGATGTAGCCGTAGAAGAAGTCGCCACTACTGAAGAAAGCGCTGCAACTGAGGCGACAGAAGTTGCCGCTGAGCCAGTAGAAGCCACTACTGCAACAGAAGCAACGCCCGAGCCAGCCGTAGAACCAGAAACTACTGAGCCTGAAATCGAACGTGAATCAATGGAATTTGATGTCATCATCGTCGGCGGCGGCCCAGCGGGTTTATCAGCGGCCATTCGTCTGCGTCAGCTTGCTCTTGCAGCGGGCAATGATGAGTTCATGGTTTGTGTGGTCGAAAAAGGCTCAGAGTTTGGTGCGCACACCTTATCTGGTGCGGTTATTGAGCCGCGCGCCTTAAACGAGCTGATACCAGATTGGAAAGAAAAAGGCGCGCCACTAAACGTACCTGCCATTGAAGACCGCGTTTATATGCTCGGTTCTGCGACCAAAGCAACCAAGCTCCCTGATTCTATCGTACCCGCCAGCATGCACAATGAAGGTAACTACATTGTCTCATTGGGCAACGTCGTTCGCTGGTTAGCTGAGCAAGCAGAAGAGCTTGAAGTCATGATGTTCCCAGGCTTTGCTGCCGATGAGATTTTATATAATGATGACGGTTCGGTAAGAGGGGTTTTGACAGGCGACATGGGCGTGGCTGCCAATGGTGAAGCCAAGCCGAGCTTTGAGCCAGGTTACGAGCTGCTAGGTAAATATACCATCTTTGCCGAAGGTTGCCGTGGACATTTGGGCAAGCGCCTCATCAGCCGTTTCGCGCTTGATAAAGACTCAGACCCTCAGCATTATGGTATCGGTCTAAAAGAGCTATGGGAAGTCAGCCCAGAGAAGCACGAGCAAGGCGTGGTCATGCATGGTTCAGGTTGGCCATTAACGGATACCGGCTCATCTGGCGGTTGGTGGTTGTACTTCGATGAAAACAACCAAGTCAGCTTTGGTATGGTCATCGACCTATCGTACTCAAACCCTTATATGTCACCGTTTGATGAGATGCAGCGCCTAAAACTTCATCCAGTCATTCGCAACGTCTTAGAAGGCGGCAAACGCCTGTCATACGGCGCGCGTGCGTTGACCAAAGGCGGCTTAAACTCCTTACCAAAATTCACCTTCCCAGGTGGCGTGTTGGTCGGTGATGATGCAGGCTTCTTAAACCCTGCCAAAATCAAAGGTACGCACACCTCAATGAAGTCAGGTATGTTGGCGGCTGAAGCGATTTTTGAAGCGTTACAAGCAGGCCGTGAGTATGACGACGTGGTTGCCTATAGCACCATGTATAAAGAATCATGGCTGTATCAAGACAACTACGAAGCGCGTAACTTTGCCCCAGCCATGCACCGTATGGGTCAATGGATGGGCGGCGCCTTTACCTTTATCGAGCAAAATTTGCTTGGCGGTAAAATGCCTTTGACCATTCATGATAATAAGAGAGATTATGATCAGCTAGAGCGTGCGGCGCATGCTTATCAGCCAACCTATCCTAAGCCAGATGGTAAGCTGATATTTGATAAGCTGTCATCAGTCTTTATCTCCAACACCAACCACGCTGAAGACCAACCGACGCATCTGAAACTCACCGATCCTACGGTGCCTGTTTCAATTAACTTACCGCTGTATGCTGAGCCTGCGCGTCTGTACTGCCCTGCTGGCGTTTATGAAGTGGTGAAAGATGCCGAAGGTGCTAAGTTTGTTATCAATGCGCAAAACTGTGTGCATTGTAAGACCTGTGATATCAAAGACCCGTCACAGAACATTACTTGGGTAACGCCAGAAGGCGGCGGCGGTCCTAACTATCCAAACATGTAAATCATGTTTGATATAATTATGGCTTAATAAAAAACCGCTCTTAATATAAGGGCGGTTTTTTTATATTTATAGCTTCGACAGCATAACTTTTTAGCTTACCAAAAAGATCTAATCAGTCCACGCATCACGGTTGGCTTCATCTTTTAGTTTCACAAAATCATCGGGGTCAAATTTGATTTGCTCGCCGGTTTTGCCTTCTTTGATTTGTCTTTCATAATCACGCAAAATTCTAAGCGCCACTGGCGACAAGATTAAAATCGCTATCAAGTTGACGAGTGCCATGAGACCCATTGATAAGTCAGCGAAGTTCCAAATAGCAGGTAAGCTAGCAATAGCACCAACAAATACCATGCCTAAAACCATAAAACGGAAAATCATAATCATGACTTTGGCATTTTTTTCACCAGAGATAAATTCAAGATTGGACTCGCCATAGCTGTAGTTGGCAATGATAGAGGTAAACGAAAAGAAGAAAATTGCAATCGCGACAAAAACTACGCCCATATCGCCCACATACTGCGACAGTGCCAACTGGGTTAATTGAATACCTTCTTGTTCGACATTTGGATCGACGACACCTGAAAGTATAATAATCGCCGCGGTTGCCGTACAGATAACCAGCGTATCTATAAACACACCCAGCATTTGCATAAAACCTTGCACCGCTGGATGATCAGGATGGCTTTTTGCCGTTGCTGCCGCATTAGGCGCTGAGCCCATACCGGCTTCGTTAGAAAATAGACCACGCTTGATACCATTAATCATTGCTTGCGCAATACCATAACCAATCACACCGCCCGCTGCCTGCTCAAAGCCAAAGGCCGATTTTACAATCAAGGCAACCGCCGCTGGGAATTCGCTAAAATTGGTGATAATAATATAAAGCGCCAATAAGATATAAAGAATCGCCATAACTGGCACGATTTTACCCGCGATACGCGCAACCGAACGCAGACCACCAAATACCACTGGCGCAACCAATAGCACCAATACCAAACCTGTCAACCACGTTGGCACACCAAAGGCTTCATTGGTCGCTTGTGCAATCGTATTTGACTGCACGCCGTTGAATGCCAAACCAAAAGCAACCAACAAACAAAGCGAGAAAAATATCGCAAGCCAGCGTTTACCCAAACCTTTTTCGATATAGTAAGCCGGTCCACCGCGGTAAACATTGTCATTGTGCGGCACTTTATAGGCTTGTGCTAAGGTTGACTCGATAAAACTGGTCGACATCCCCACGATCGCCGTCATCCACATCCAAAATACGGCACCTGGTCCACCAAGATAGATAGCAATGGCTACCCCTGCCAAGTTACCCGTACCGACGCGCGCCGCCAGTGAAGTCATCAGCGCCTCAAACGAGCTGATACCACCATCTTTACGGCCTTGATTTGACACCCGTAATAATTGCCACATATGACCGAAGTGACGAAATTGAATAAAACGCGTAGCAACGGTGAAATATAGACCAGCCCCAATCAACACAAACATCAACAATCCATACCAAGGATTGCTGGCGATTAACCAATCGTTATTACCCCAGATAATACTAACGCCGTAATTCACGATGTTATTAAACCAGCCTGCTATGCCTTCATTCATAAGAACTCCTCACTTACGCTGTATAAATTTTGCTTATTTTTATCTAAAAATTCATTTAATCGATTAAAATAGCCAACAACCTTGCTAAAAATGCCTGCTACCAAGATACCGTGTGCATTCTATAGAGATTAAGACGCCTACTACTATCAATTTTTTTTATTAATTTAAAAAAACTATTTCCGAAATAAATGTCACTTACTATTGAAGTCCTATAGAATGGAGAATGTAACAAATCAGTAGCATTGGTTAGACATTTATCGTACGATTTCAGTAATATTAAATGTTCTAAACACTTATAGAAGTCTACTTTATTACCGACCACGTTTTTTAACTATGATAGAGTGGATTTTATAGATATTAGCATTCGGTTGATATTGATTTATTGGTATGAATGACTAACGTATTAACAACTTTAAGACTCTTGTCAGGAAGATGGGATCGTAAAAAGACAGCGGATTGTTGACCTTCATCGTTTTTCCTCGATAAATCCCCTTTTTTTTCTGCAAGACACTCTTAAAAACCCTAGCATTTATGATGTCGTTTATTTGATTAAGTCAGCTTAATGTTAAATAAATGACTACTAAATCGCTTTATGACTGGTTCACGTTTTAGTATTTGGTTTTTATTATTTTTCATTTGTGCGCATTTTTTCAGCCAAGTACTTGAGTCCGATTGCATAAGCCACCTATATCGCAGTTTTATAGGGCTAATAGCGCGTGAAGCGCCACGCAATCAGCACTTGTTAGGCTCAAATCAATAATTATGTTTTTAAGCTAGACAAAAGGAGTTGTCCTATGGAGAACCACAACGATTCATCAGGTTATTGGCGTGCCAATCTCCGTCTCATTAAAGTTAGCCTTATCATTTGGGCCTTAGTCTCTTATGGTTTTGGCATCTTACTACGTCCATTATTGTCAGGTATTAGAGTAGGCGGTACCGATATAAGCTTCTGGTTTGCACAACAAGGGGCTCTTATCGTTTTTATCGCTTTAATCTTCTTCTATGCATGGCGCATGAATAAACTCGATAAACAATATGGTGTAGACGAGGAATAGTCCTATGAGTCAATTTACGATTAATATTATTTTTGTAGGTCTATCCTTCGCTTTATACTTCGGTATTGCTTGGTGGGCACGTGCAGGTTCGACCAGTGAGTTTTATGTTGCTGGCGGCGGTGTACATCCTGTTATGAATGGTATGGCAACCGCCGCTGACTGGATGAGTGCGGCGTCATTTATCTCGATGGCAGGTATTATTGCAACCGGCGGCTATGCGGCATCAACGTATTTAATGGGCTGGACAGGCGGTTATGTTCTACTGGCTATGCTCCTAGCGCCTTACTTACGTAAATTTGGTAAGTTCACGGTTCCTGATTTTATTGGGGACCGCTTTTACTCTAAGACTGCGGCCATGATTGCCGTTGTTTGTTTGATTATTGCTTCAACCACTTATGTTATCGGTCAGATGACCGGTGCTGGTGTGGCATTCTCACGCTTCTTAGAAGTTGATAACACCACTGGTCTGATTATTGCGGCGGTTGTGGTTTTCTTCTACGCCGTACTTGGTGGTATGAAAGGGATTACCTACACGCAGGTTGCGCAGTATGTGGTTCTAATGATTGCGTATACCATTCCTGCCGTCTTTATCTCACTTGAATTAACGGGTAACCCGATTCCAGGTCTTGGTTTATTCTCAAACCATGTTGAAGCAGGCATTCCTATTCTAACCAAGCTTGACCAAATCGTCGTCGACTTAGGCTTTACCGCTTATACCGCTGACGTGCCGAACAAGCTAAACATGGTGCTATTTACCTTATCACTGATGATTGGTACCGCGGGTCTACCGCACGTTATTATTCGCTTCTTCACGGTTCCTAAAGTTGCTGACGCGCGTTGGACAGCTGGTTGGACCTTGGTATTTATCTCGCTACTCTATTTTACTGCTCCGGCAGTAGGTGCGATGGCACGTTTAAACCTAATCGATACCATTTATCCACAAGGTGTTGATGCCCCTGCGATCGAATATGATCAACGTCCAGATTGGATGAAAACATGGGAAGATACCGGTCTTATTAAATATAACGATCTAAATAACGATGGTCGTATTCAGTTATATAGCGATAGTGGACTTGGTGCAGCAGAGCTTGCATTGGCTGCGGCTACCGCTGACGGTGGTGATGTTGCTGCCGCTACTACGACGGTTGAAGAAGCAAAAGCTGAGCATGCTTTAGAGCGTGATGGTGTGTTTGTTGATAGAGGCTGGGCAGGTAACGAGCTTGACGTCAACGCTGATATCTTGGTATTGGCTAACCCAGAAATCGCCCAGCTACCAGGTTGGGTTATCGGTCTTATCGCCGCCGGTGGTTTGGCAGCAGCGCTTTCAACGGCAGCTGGTCTACTACTTGCAATCTCATCTGCGATCAGTCATGACTTAATCAAGCGTAACCTGAATCCAAACATCACTGATGCAGGCGAGCTAAAAGTCGCGCGTATCACGATGGCTATCGCGATTGTGGTTGCGACATGGCTCGGTATTAATCCCCCAGGATTTGCCGCACAGGTCGTAGCATTAGCCTTTGGTATTGCGGGTGCATCACTGTTCCCTGCATTGATGATGGGTATTTTCTCTAAGCGTATTAATAACTTGGGCGCTATCGCTGGTATGTTAACGGGTTTGATTAGTATCTTAGTTTATATCTTCGTCTTTAAAGGCTGGTTCTTCATCACAGGTACTGCAAACTTCCCTGATACAGAAGAGTATTGGTTGTTCGGTATCTCGCCACTATCATTTGGTGCGGTTGGTGCATTACTGAACTTTATCGTGGCATTTATTGTTTCTTATGCAACGACGCCACCACCAGCACATATCCAAGAATTGGTTGAAAGTGTTCGTTCTCCACGTGGAGCTGGCGGCGCAATCGATCACTAATCTAGACGATATTATGTGCTATTCTTTGTAAGATAATCACTCACCGGCAGCAACTGCTTGTGAGTGATTTTTTTATCTTTTTATGAATTGGTTTTAAATGCGCTGATGGCGTTAAGGAAAAATCTTATGCTTTTTGAGTTTATCGCCACCATAGCTGCTGGATTTGGTATGGCTGGGATAGCACTAATCATCACTCATCTCAGCAAACTGGCAGGAAAAAAAGCCCCAAGATGGCTGATTCCATTATTTGGGGCGATTGGTATTTTTGGCTTTCAAATCAGCCAAGAATATAGCTGGTTCGAGCAGCAAACTGCGCAACTACCTAACGGCGTGCATGTGGTGAAAAAAGTTGAACAGAGCACATGGTTTCGTCCTTGGTCATATATCAAACCACAAACCTTTCGTTTTATGGCCGCAGACAGTGGGCACGCGCGCGCTAATGCTGATAATCCAGATGTTTATTTGGTGAATTTATATTTGTTTGAGCGACGTCGAAGTGTGCAGCAAGTACCGCAAGTTATTGACTGTGCTGCCCCTGCCCGCGCCGATTATGTATTGCAAGAAAAGGATAGTAAGCTGAGCATTGATGAGCATGTGAAGCAAACCACTAAGTGGCGGCCATTAGAAAAAAATGATCCGTTATATATCAACGTTTGTATCAATAAAAGTTAATAACGCGTGTTGATACTGGCATAAGCATGCTTTGAGTTTGCCCCTAATAATAAGCCGGCGCATAGTCCGCCAAAATGCGCCGCCAATGAGATACCTTGCTGCGGCATCAAACCTTGTTTGATGATCAACCAGTAACCAGTTCCCATGACGATGCAAGCAAGCAGATAACCCCAGCGCCGCGCAAATAACGCTCCGCCTATCATATAACCCAGCATCGCAAAACATAGCCCCGAAGCGCCGATATGAATCGACAATGGCGAACCGATAATCCAAGTCGCCAATCCTGACGCCACGATCAATTTAATTACGGTACGATAAGCATTATTTTCAAATAGTCCGAACAAAAATAAAATTTGTAATAACGTCAACGTATTGCCAAGTAAGTGAGAAAAATTGCCATGCATCGTCCATGACGCAAACACCCCAATCATACTACCTAAGTCTAACGCCCGTGGCACAATCCCAAAGATATTCCATAGCCCGAAAAGCAGCGTTTCATTGAGAAAAAACATGCCCCACATCGGTATAAGAACAAACGCATATAAGCCAAAAACTTGCTTAATTCTGCGTGTTATTAAGCTAAATAATTGCTGCCACTTCATAACAAACCTTATCTTTTAAACCTTTGAATGTTATTAAAACCCTATTGCTCGCTCACAGAAGACCGTGGGCTTTTTACAGGTTTAAATGACAATGATGAGGCGTCTTCTTCTGCCGTTAATACACTCTTGGCATGCAGCAAAGAGGTCGAATGATAAGGAACCAACGCCGTTGGCATAAAATCACGCGCCGCATCAATATGTTTGACCGAATCATCAAAGAAGATATGTGGCGCAAAGGTTTTTAATACTGCCGTCTTTTCAAGTCCGCCCAAAAAAAATGCCATATCGAGATCGACCCCCCAATCACGTAGTGTTTTAATCGCCCGTAAGTCCGCAGGGGCATTACGTGCAGTGACTAACGCTATCTTCATGGGAGAAGTATGCAAGCTTGCAGGCAATCGCTCTTGCATTTTTGACAGCTTAATCAACAGCTCTGCATAAGGTCCTTTTTCTATCGGCAAATCCCGCATTTCGGCTTCACGCTCATGAAAAGCCCGCAACCCTTTTTGTTTATAAAGCAGCTCACCTGAATCATCAAACAATACCGCATCACCATCAAATGCGATACGCAGCTGCTTAGTATCGAGCTCATAGGTATTTACTGGTGTAGCATCTAATATCGCACAGGCACAAATATTGGCATCGGCAACTTGCTGAGCGTCATCACGATTGGTGGTCAAAAACAAATCCACATTAAAATCTTTAATATAAGGCGCTATAGGGCTTCCGGATATAAATGCCGAGCGAGAAATGGTTAAACCATGTTCACGAATTGCATTAAGCACCTGAATACCTGTATCAGGACTACTTTTTGAGACGATAACCACTTCTACCAATGGCGTCTCGATACCTGCGTCCTGCGCCTCGCAATCATGGCAATAATTATTCAAATTTAACAATGCTTTAATAAGCGGATAGCCGGCTCCAATGCTGAGCGAATCATTCTCGCGCTCAGCCATATAGTCGCGGAACTCTTTAATCGCCTCGCTAGGTCGCTGCTGCAATAATGCTATCAAGTGATTTTCAGACTCTGATAAATCAAATAAAGCGGTTGCTGATATCGCAACGATCAAGGTATTGGTAAAATCAACTGCCATAGCTTTCTCTATTTATAAAAACTTGGTTAAAAAAATCATGTTAAAAATATCAAACGACCAGTTTACTACATCTACCTCAATCTATAATGTTAAGAAATTTCTATGAGTAAATCTTTGTTTTATGACGGGTTAAAAGACATAAAAAAAGCCTGCATACACTAATGCCAGTCAGTTAACGCTGACTGGTATTTTTTTTGGGATATTTTTGTGGTTTACCCTTAACTACCCTCGGGCAA
>NZ_JACSQR010000050.1:0-11522 GCF_014836505.1 Psychrobacter communis | reverse complement strand
TGCCTCAGCAGGGACAGGTAGCCACATTGTAAATAGTATCAATAAGTTACAATGTGGCTTATCCCGAACTGGGGTTATTACCAATATGGAAAATTACGACCTAAGCAGTCACTGTTCTCTATTACATACGGCGACTAACAAATGCGACAATGAATAGAATCACAGCAATAGCTAGTAGGATATAAGCAAAGTTTGCCGATAAACCAGCGACACCGCCAAAGCCTAGGAAACTTGCAATCAACGCGATTACCGCAAAAATAATGGCCCAACGAAACATAATATTCTCCTCAAATTATGGTTAGAAATTAGCTATACAGCTAGCAGTTTTGGTTGCTAATAAACTATTTATCAATCAACCGTTTTAGCACTGCACTCTTTTCTTCCTGAAAATCTTCTTTTTGTTTTGATACAACTTATTACTGCGTACGAATATAGATTAGCAATGATTTTCTCTAAAGAACGTTCATTTTGGTAATAATGTCGATAGGTTATGTAAACTTTGTAGCAAATCTTACCATTCTTAAGTTTTTTACTTGGCTTTTCAAGACTTATGTGTAGAGATAGTGAATAGTTACTTAAATTCGCTTATTTTTATGACAAAATCTGCTATAAACCTAAATCTGCTACTTTCTGCAGATTCCATATCTAATGTCAGTTGTATAATGAACAAAAACAGCTATTTAGCAATTTCACAATAATCGCTATTTAATAAGGAAAATAACTATGAATACGGAAACCTCAAACGATACAGCGACATCAAAACAAACATCAACAAATCAAGAGCCTGCAAACCCTAGTGAGAAGCGTCCTTACGCGGTAGTTTTGTATGGTGCGACCAGCTTTGTAGGTCAGATTACAGCGCACTATCTAACAGAATTTTTATCGAATGCTAAAGATAAAAATGGCGCAAACGTTACTTGGGCGATAGCTGGTCGTGATGAAGAAAAGCTCAATGAGCTACAGTCTAATCTTGCCAGCAAAGTCGATATAATCATTGCCGATAGTAACGATGCTGCTAGCCTCGATAAGATGACCAAGCAAGCCCAAGTTATTATTTCAACCGTTGGCCCTTACCTAAAATATGGGGAACCTTTGATTAAATCTTGCGCCAATCATGGTACCGATTATGTCGATCTGACTGGCGAAGCGATATTTATCAAAGATATGATGGATAAATATCAGGACGCCGCCAAGCAAAGCGGCGCGCGTATCGTCAATTCATGCGGCTTTGACTCTATTCCGTCGGATTTGGGCGTATATTTTACCCAGCAGCAAGCACAAGAAAAATTGGGTAGCACTTGCGATGTGATTCATATGCGCGTCAAAGCGGCAAAAGGTGGTCTATCTGGCGGCACAATTGCGTCGATGGCGACGATTTTTGAAGAAGTTGGTCAAGATAAATCACGCCGTAAGCAAGTAGCAAACCCTTATCTGCTCAACGATGACAAAGATGCACCAAACGTGCGTCAAGATAATGTCAGCAAGCCAGAATACGATGAAGAGCACAAACGCTGGCTGGCACCCTTTGTTATGGCCAGCATCAATACCCGTATTGTGCATCGCAGTAACCAACTGCTTGGCTATGAATACGGTCGCGACTTTAAGTATGACGAAGCCATGTGGATGAAAGACGGCTTAAAAGGTAAATTATCAAGCTACGCGATGAGCGCAGGCTTAATGGGTTTTGCCACCGCCATGATGATTAAACCAAGCCGCGAGCTGTTATCTAAACATGTGCTACCTAAATCTGGCTCAGGCCCTTCTAAAGAAGAGCAAGAAAACGGCTACTTTGATATTCGCTTGTTTGGTGAAACCGCCAACAACGATGCCATTAATACTAAAGTAACTGGAGATAAAGACCCAGGTTACGGCAGCACCTCGCGTATGTTGGCGCAAGCAGCTTTATGTCTCGCGCAAGATATTAGTAAAGACGATGTCGGTGGTGGTTTTTGGACACCTGCTTCGGCGATGGGTGATCGCTTAATTGAACGTTTAGAAGAACATTCTGGTCTCAGCTTTGAAGTAGTAGAAGATTAAAACAAGATTTAGCTCATTGAGTATGACTTTAACTAAGCCAGTAACGACCGCTTCTTGGTAGCAAGAGGCGGTTTTTTTATTGCTTATATTCTTTACCTCGTTGATCTTCAATTTTTAGACAAATGTTAATAAACGATAAAAGCGTATTTCTTTGGTAAACGATGTTGCCCCTTTGCCCTTTTTCAATACATTAAGCTACACATTTCCAGACTAATGTCACAGCCATATTGCTATAACTCACGTAGGATTGAACAGGTTATGGCACGGATTTTATAGACCAAGCCTAAGTTCAATGAGCCCAAAGAGACATATTAACAATAACTACATTAATAACAACTAAGAGGGAATGACTATGAAATTAAATCTATTAACAGCCGCAGTTTTGACATCCGGTGTCGCCATGTTTGCCAGTACCGCTAACGCCGGTATGACGACTGATAACCATGGCAACGTTGGTTATGACAGCTACGATGAATGTGTCATGGCGGTCAAAGATGGTTCGGCGAAATTTTATACGCCTTATACTTACCAAAAACCAAAGATGCAGGCAGGCGAAGTATCGATTAAAAAGATGCGTTTGTCTGAGGTTATGATTCCTCAAGCCGTGGTCAATAGTAATAATTTACAAGCCAGTGATTATTCAGCCGGTGCTTGTGATTTGGGCGTTGGACAATCAAACGGTCGTTATGGTGTTTCAGGTCCTTTAGTGGGCAAATACGTACCTATCGCTGCTGATATGCTCGTCAACGTTTATATGGACAAAGCCGGTAATCCGGTACGACTCAGCATGCAGCAGTGCGACAATCACTTTGGTGCTAAATTCCCTACCCCTGTTGTCAGCGACCCTAAAGAAACTGAAGCGCCAGCGCCAGAACCTCAAGTTGCGATCACTGAAGAGCGCAGTATGGAGCCAGTCGTTGTCGAAACTACCCGCGTTATCCGCCCTGCTAAGTACCGTGTAAAAGAAGTCATCATTGCGCCGGAAGACCAAATTAAACGCGTTAATACCGCAAGTGGTACAGCAATTGCGGTAGAAGTTGGAGCTAATCGCGCCGTCATCGTTGGTGAAGAAGCAGATAGCAGCGTCCTTGAAGATACAGAAATCAGTCAAACCTTCCCTGTGATTCGCGTGCCGGACAATAATACCCAGCAACGCGTGGTCGATCCAACAACCGGTAAATATGTGATTGTTGAATAGAATGTTGATAATTGAGTATTAACCATACGGTCTTTAAAATTAGAAAGGAAAGCAAAAAAGACATTTTGCTTTCCTTTTGTCGAGCCTGACAATAACGCTACAATAGTTGCACAAACTCACTTACAAACACCGCTCTGTGAGAGTTTTAATCGATGTGCTACTGAACCCATGGTTATTTAGTTGCTATTCTCCTATTAGATTTTTATCACTGACCCAGTTCAGCTTATAAAACTCTCTAACCAAATCAATCATGATAATCGTTCAATGGTTATCATGATTTTATTTTGTCTATAGGTTTAATGTTAGACATATTAAATATATAAATGCGAAATACTAAATAAATTGGTATAGCAATTTTTTTTTATACAACAATACTCAATATAAGCGTCAAGTTTAAAACCCCTTAAACTGACATTATAAGATTGTAAATTAAGGAATGGATTAATGAAAAAAAGTACTCTATCTTTATCGTTACTTATGGGCGCAGCGCTCACTATCCCAAGTTTGGCTATGGCAGCCCCTACTGATAGCGAAGCAGTAGAAGATGCAGCCACTGCAACCACCCTCGAAGCTGAAGGCACTCCTACAAATGAAGCCGCAACCGATCAATCTAATCCATTTCAATTAAGCGAAACTCAAACGATCAAAAGAGCACAGGTTAATAATCTTGCTAACAAACAGCCAATGACTACTGAGCTACAAGCTGAGCAAGCGACAATTCAAAATACCATGCAAGAAGACATGCAGGCACAACAAGCCGCAATGCAAAATCCAGAAGCAGCAATGCAACAACAAGCCATGCAAGATGATGAAGCAGCGATGCAACAACAAGATTTGCAGCAAGCTATGCTAGATGAAGAAGCAGCCCTACAAGAAGAAGCGTTATCAGAAAGCGAAGAAGATGCCGAGCCAACGCAAGCGCTATAAAACATAAATAGCAAAACCAATTTTAAAGAGAATCCTCCAATATATTCTCAATAAAAAAGGCAGCCATCTGGCTGCCTTTTTTGGTTAATCATTATGATAAATATTATTTTTTAGTTTTAGTAACGCCAGCTTCCTGCAACAGCGCGCCAAGCGTGCCTATTTTATTAGGTGCTTCTTTATTAGATGCTGCTGCTTTCTCCGCTCTAGGTGCTTTACGACGGTTGTTGGCATGATCTTTATCTTGACGATTGCCACGTGGTTTTGACGAACGCTTATCAGCCGCTGGACGACTATCACTTGGACGGTTGCTACGTGGACGATTGGTTTTATTCTCATTACCCGTACCTTCTGTAGTTGACTTCGCATCTGGGCGTACGGGTTTTTCAGATTCAGGCTTCATACTAAAGCCGATACGGCCGCGTTTTTCGTCGATAGAAATCACACGTACCGAGACGATATCACCGGGCTTAACGCGGTTCATCGGGTCAGCGACGAAATCATTGGCCATCTGTGAGATATGCACAAGACCATCTTGGTGGACGCCGACATCAACGAAGCAACCAAAAGCTGTCACGTTGGTAACAACACCTTCAAGCTGCATGCCCTCGCTTAAGTCTTTAATACTATTGACGTCTTCACGGAAGTTAGCCGTTTTAAACTCAGGGCGCGGATCACGAGCAGGCTTGGCAAGCTCTTCGATGATGGCTTTGACACTGATATTATCATCATTGGCAGCCAGTGCAGTGGTATCGATGCTGTTTAACACGCCATCGTTACCGATAACTTCTGGTAATGCTTTACCGGTTTGCTCAAGTAAGCTGTCAACCAGCGCATAGCTTTCTGGATGCACGCCTGTCGCATCAAGGGGATTGCTACCGCCGTGGACGCGTAAGAAACCTGCCGCTTGCTCAAAGGTTTTTACCCCTAAGCGTGGGACGTTTTTCAATGCTTCACGGTTATCAAAGGCGCCGTGCTCTTTACGATAGGTGACGATTTGCTGGGCGACATTTTTATTCAAACCCGCAATATGCGCTAAGATAGCAGGACTTGCGGTATTTACATCAACACCAACGGCGTTTACGCTGTCTTGGGTAACTTTATCTAGGCTATCTGCCAACTGGGTTTGGTTGACATCATGCTGATATTGACCAACGCCAATCGCTTTTGGGTCAACTTTAACCAATTCTGATAGCGGGTCTTGCAAGCGACGGGCAATAGAAACCGCACCGCGTACCGATACATCTAAATTGGCAAGCTCGTCACTAGCAAGCTCACTTGCCGAATAAACAGAAGCGCCTGATTCATTAACGATTACGGCTTTGGCTTTTAACTCAGCGTTGGCCGCCAAAATCTCTTTAATCATCGCGTCTGTTTCGCGGCTCGCCGTACCGTTGCCGATAGCGACCAAATCAACGCCATAAGTGCTTAATAATTCATCGATGACTTTTTTGGCTTCATCCATCTTATTATCGGGGGCAAACGGATAAACGGTGGCGACGACAGGCTTTTCTTCGCCATCTAGCATGACATGGCCTTGGGTATCAACAATCGCCATTTTAACGCCATGGCGGATACCCGGATCAACGCCTAGAATCACCTTACGGCCAGCAGGCGCTGCCATAAGTAAATGCTGTAAATTATTGGCAAATACATCAATGGCATCGGCTTCAGCGGTCAGACGTTTTTCTGTCAATAAACGATGCTCAATATGCGGACGCCATTTTTCTTTCCATAAACTGGTCGCGGCTTCTGTTAAAAACTCTTGACGTTCTGCTGGCGCTTTGGCATCAACCTCAAAGTGCTTGATGATTTTTTCGATAAATGGCGCGTCTTCGCCTTCGATTTTAAGACCTAAAACGTTTTCTTGGCGACCACGCAGCATCGCTAATAGACGATGATTTGGCAGACGCGCAAGGCTTTCACTATGTTCAAAGTAATCTTTGAACTTCTCGCCAACTTCGCGTTTTTCTTCACTAGCAACGCTCGATACAATACTCGCCGTTTTCGCAAAGCCACTGCGTAGATTATCGAGTAAGTCTAACGCTTGCGTCCATTCATCAACGATGATGGCTTGTACGCCTGCCAATTGCTTGTCGATATCGCTGAAGTCGACTTCAATCTCATTACCACTATCATCGGTAATGCTAGATTGGACTTGATAATCGGCAAGTGCTGCTGTCGGCGTAATCTCTTGCGTTAAGAGCGCTTGTGCGGCCACATCAAGACCAGCGGCGCGTGCTTTGGCCGCTGGTGAGCGGCGACGCGGACGGTATGGCAAGTAGATGTCTTCAAGCTCGAGTTTCGACGTCGCTTTATCAATACGCGTCTGCAGCTCGTCAGTCAAATTGCCCTGTGTGCTTAGCAGCTCGGTAATTTTAAGGCGACGGGTTGCCATATCACGCTCATAATTGAGCGACTTCTCTAAAGCTCGCAGCTGCGCATCGTCAAGATTTTGCGTCTTTTCTTTACGGTAACGGGCAATAAAGGGAACGGTCGCGCCTTCATCGTAAAGTTTGACAAACGCATTGACTTGAGCAGTCTTAATGCCAAGCGCGCGAGCAAGCTTGTCGTGAATATTCGCGTGTGTGGTTGCATCCAAAACCTGTGCATTTGTCGAGGTTTGAGATGGCGTTAAGGTATCAGTGCTACTCATAGACGTATCAATCGTTGAGAAATGTAGTTTTGCATTATAGCAAAAGCTGCATGAATAAAAATCCTTTTTATCTTTTCGTTATTTATCACCTGTTTTCTGGCAAAAATCGTCTGATATTGTCCGTTCTTGCGCCCTGTTAAACAAACGCATACAGCATTTAGCATTATCATTGATGCAATTATTACAGCAATCTTATACACTAAAGTCTTAATCGTACAAATATTGCAGTTTACTACTGTACTGAACACTAGTTTGTTATACTTATTGATTTTTAGCAATCGATGGAATGATTCCTAGCTAGTAACACTAATATTGTTACCTTTATGGACGCTTTTTTGAATTCTATTTTTATTAACAAAGATATTCACCCTTGTATTTTTAATCACAATTTCTACCAATAATAATTTTTATAAGAGGATGACTGTATGACAGATAACAACAGCCCTGACACCTTAAACCAGCGTATTTTGGTCGTTGATGACGATGCCCGCTTGCGCTCTTTATTGCAGCGTTTTCTAGAAGACGATGGTTTTGTCGTTCGTACGGCGCATGATGGCAATCAGATGGACAAATTGATGCAACGTGAGCTGTTCTCATTGGTGGTATTGGATTTGATGCTACCAGGCGAAGACGGTATTAGTATCTGTAAGCGTTTGCGTGAAGACAATGGCGATATACCGATCATCATGCTGACTGCTAAAGGTGGGGATGCCGATCGTATCGCTGGCCTTGAAGCCGGCGCTGATGACTATCTGCCAAAGCCATTTAACCCAAAAGAGCTACTCGCTCGTATCAAAGCGGTACTGCGTCGTCAAAATCGTGAGTTGCCGGGTGCGCCAAGTCATCAGCTTGAAGTGGTTGAGTTTGGACCGTGGACGCTTGATTTATCGACTCGTACCCTAAAACGTGATGGCAATGTGGTGACTTTAACAACCGGTGAATTCTCGGTATTAAAAGCCTTGGTGCAGCATCCGCGTGAGCCATTGACGCGTGATAAGCTGATGAATCTTGCCCGTGGCCGTGAATGGGGCGCGATGGAGCGTTCTATCGATGTGCAAGTATCACGTTTGCGCCGTTTGATTGAGGACAATCCTTCACAAGCGCGTTATATCCAAACCGTTTGGGGCGTCGGCTATGTATTCGTACCCGATGAAGCAGAAGTTGAAGCCGCTAAGAGCGAATAGGTCTAACTTTTAGTATTGAAAATATTAAATGCCATAAAAAGCCCTGCACATTGATTGCAGGGCTTTTTATTGTTCTAACTATTGGTTTAACGTTAAATATTTAGCGCATAAATCTAACGTAATTGACTGTCTTTACTACCGCGGCGATTAAAGAGCTCAGTTGCCTTTGCTTCTTTTTCAAGCTCAGACTGACAGCTAACGCAGTGCTGCACACCTGGTACCGCTATGCGCCGCGCTTCTGGAATGGGGTTACCACACTCATCACAAAACTCAGCACTTTCACCGGTCGGCAGTGCACGCCGTGCGCGCTCTAACGCATCATTAACGGTCGCATCCATTTGTTCATGCTCTGCCCCATCTCTTGACCAGCCACCTGCCATAATCGTATCCTATTTTTTATTAATAATATTTAGGCTTTAATTGATAAAAGCCTTTAATAACAAATAGATGGGGTTATAGAGCACTTATTTCAATCAATAAACGCTTTTATAAATACCATTAATAGCGATAAAAATAGTGGGCAATAAGATAGCAAATGATAATTAGCTTTTTGGTTGCAGCTCAACCACTTGACCGCGCACACCGATGCTTTCATCACTCATCAAAAACACATAGCCGCCCATAATATCTTCTGGTGTCTTTAGGCTCATCGGATTTTCACCCGGAAAAGCATGAGCACGCATATTGGTACGGGTGCCGCCAGGATTGATGCAATTGAAGCGTAAATTGGTGGTATTTTGCGTCTCTTGGGTAAATATATCACTCATGCCTTCTACCGCTTGCTTGGACAGTGCATAGGCACCCCAAAACGCGCGCGGATAGGTGCCAACGCTACTAGAAGTAAAGACGATAGAACCATGGGCGGCATCTTTAAGCAGCGGCAGTAGCGCTTGGGTGAGCATAAAGGTAGAGGTAAAGTTGACCTTCATCACTTGAGCAAACATATCGACATCGTACATCTCAAGCGGTGTCAAAGCACCTAGCATGCCAGCGTTGTGCAATACCCCATCGAGCTGTCCGACTTCTTTTGCTATCAAATTCTCTAGCGTTTGCATCTCAGCATAAGTCGCGCCTTCGAGATTCATCGGTAGCATGGCAGGCTGCTTGCCGCCAAAGCTTTCGATTTCATCATAAACGTATTCAAGTTTGCTACTGGTACGCCCTAACAATAACACCGTCGCACCATAACGGGCATAGGTCAAGGCGGCAACACGGCCGATACCATCACCAGCACCCGTGACCAAAATTGTTTTACCATCTAAGCAGTTATCAGGCGGTATAAAATTACGAATAGCGTCGTGCGATACAGATGGTACAGAATTTTGCGCAGCTGCTTGATTGGCTTGCTGCGGCGTGGGCGGATTAGTATTGTCACTCATGGCATTACTCACTGCTTATTATTTGATGATTTGATAGTAGGTTGCTTATTAGCTATCTTGATGAATGGCTTATTTGCTTTATAAGTAGTTATTTTATAAATAGTCAAACTTACCTGAAGCAAGTAAAAGCTTACTCAACTCTTTAGGGGTGTCGGTAATGTAGTCAGCACCCCATTTCTTTAAGTTTTTTTGATCTTCAGGCGGGATATAACCATAGGCAGCTAAAATGGTTGTCATACCAGCGGCGTTGCCCGCTTCGATATCGCGTATATGGTCGCCAATATAAAGCACACTTTCAGCAGCGCCGCGCGGGATAGCGAGTTTTTCCAACGCCATATACATCGGCTCTGGATCTGGCTTAGAGCGTGATACATCATCAGGACAGACCAGTACCGAGCAGCGCTCATCTAACTGCATTGTTTCTAGCAAAAGCTCTGCTAAATAGCGCGGCTTATTGGTGACAATTCCCCACGGCACGCCTTTATCCTCTAAGGTGCGCAGTACTTCTTCAAGCTCGCTAAAGACACAACTATCGACGCATATATCGGCTTCATAATCGTCTAAAAACTGCTGACGAAACTCAAGTAACTCTTCTTCACTAACCTCAATTTGGCCGTTATGACGCAACATCAAACGCACCATCGACGAAGCGCCTGCGGAAACTTGCTCACGAATCTCAGCTTCAGGTGGCGCTTGCCAATCATTCTCGCCGCTCATTTTACCAATAATTCGGACGAAATCGGCGGCAGTGTCGATTAACGTCCCATCAAGGTCGAACAAGACAGCTTTTACAAATTGACTCATAACAGGCGCTCTTAATATTAATTTAAAACATGGATTTAAAAAGTGGTTAAAAAGGAATACTCATAAAAAAAATTTACAACAGTGGTTTTTGTACCGCCATCATATAATTGACATCGACGTTTTGCGCCAACCAGTAGTGCTTGGTCAACGGATTATAATGCAGCCCAATGATATCTTGACGGCTGAAACCCGCATTTAGCGCCATTTTATCCAATTCCGCTGGGGTAATAAATTTGGCGTAATCATGGGTACCGCGATCAAGTAGACGCAATACATACTCAGCGCCAACGATGGCAAATAAGTAGGACTTAGGGTTGCGGTTAATGGTCGAGAGCACGCAAACGCCGCCTGGCGCTAGTAGCTTAAAACACGCCTCAACGATGGCAGTTGGGTCTGGTACATGCTCGAGCATCTCCATACAAGTCACCACATCGAACTGGCCGGCATGGGTTTCAGCCAATTGTTCAATCGGAATGTGCTGATAACGCAAGGTATTATCTAAATTGCTTTGCTCAGCATGCAAGGCCGCCGCTTTGAGATTTTCTGTGCCAAGGTCAATACCGGTGACATCAGCGCCGCGTCGCGCCATTGACTCTGACAAGATACCGCCGCCGCAACCGACATCAAGAACTTTTTTACCCGCCAAGCCCAATTCTGCGATTTTACTGCTATCAGCACTCATAAAGCCGTGCTTGACGTTGTCTTCTATCCAATTAAGGCGTAGCGGATTGATTTCGTGTAAGGTGGCAAAGGCGCCGGTTTTATTCCACCACTCGCTCGCCAAATTGTTGAATTTTTCTACTTCGCTGGCATCGACATTAATCGCCGTATTTTGATTGAATTCGTTAGCAACATTATTACTATTGCTCATATTGTCAGTAGGATTGTTTTGTTGATGATTCACAGGCTGCGCAGAAGGTAAAACTTGGCTCATAGGATTTTTCCTTTATTGGCATTATAGTTATTATCGGGAAGTATGATGCTACGCTCAATATTAGCATGAGAGCAGCAACTTTGTCGTGAGTACATCGTCACCGTTTGTGAAACGCGCAAATTATAGTCTTATGAGACAGCTATTTTTAAATTGAAAAAATTTGGCTTAACGACTTTGGATTGACGATCGGGCTGAAATTTATGATATAAAATAAGCGCAAAACCATAAGTAAGATACCTTAAATAATAGCTCACAGCTTTACAACCGTTAGTTAAGAATCGGGTTCACAACTATGGGCATTTTACGCTATTATAGGCAGTAGTCTATAAAAGGGTTGCAAACAGTTAAATAAAACATATACAAACCTACCTATTTATTACTATAATAGATAGATTATATCTATAAT
>NZ_JACSQR010000004.1:0-115381 GCF_014836505.1 Psychrobacter communis | reverse complement strand
ATGGAAAACGACTTATCCAAATTGTTTTATGATGTTTGTCCTAACCATAACAATTTTATTTTGAGCTGACTATATATCTATAAGCTTTTAATAGCGCTGCAAACTTGCCTTTTAAATGTTAAGTGCTAAATTTAAAATATAAAAAAAAGCCTTACTTCTTATAAGAAGTAAGGCTTTAGTGCTTTTGCAAGCTATATTTGGAGCGGGATAAGAGATTCGACCTCTCGACCCCAACCTTGGCAAGGTTGTGCTCTACCACTGAGCTAATCCCGCTAAATATCAAATCGTAATATTGTTAACAACGACTACGTCTCGATAGGCTGGCTATTTTAGCAAATATTCTGTAGGTGTCAATAGCTTTTTTCAATTTTTTAGCCCGTAACTGAAGCTTTGAGTGGTTTTCAAGGCAAGAAAACATATATATTATTGATTTCAATTACTATTTTAATTCCTAATAATAACGCTATAAATTTAAAATATTTAGAAATCGTAGCAAATTTTATGACGCCTACTATAAACGCGTAGCAAACTTGCACTTAACGTATTTACAATCCTACTGCCTATTGTTACTTTTTCTGTCTAGGTTTTCACTTGCCAACATTATTATACTTATGCCTAACGATAGATAGTTGCGGTAGAGCTTTATCGTTTCGGTAGATCAGCAGGCATGACAAGTTTTTAATCAGTTAACCTTTTTTAATAAAAAACCATCTTTACCGCGACCCTTTTAATTTCAATATTGTTTAATTTTTTTATATATTTACAGCGAGGACGTTTTATGAAGAAGCTATTTACCACCACCATCATGGCGGCATCTTTGTCGGCATTGACCCTGACTGGTTGCTCAAGTACCACCAGTACCGGCGCTGTCGGCGTTGACCGTCAGCAGTTGCTTTTGGTTTCTAGCGAGCAAGTACAGCAACTATCAGCGCAAAGCTACAATAAAAATATCCAAGAAGCACGCGCACGCGGTTTGCTTGATACCAATAAGGCCCAGCTCAATCGTTTAAAAAATATCTCTAACCGTTTGATTGGTCAAGTGGGCGTTTATCGTCCTGACGCAGCGAAATGGCAGTGGGAAGTTCACACCATTAAGTCTAACGATTTGAACGCCTTTGTGATGCCAGGTGGTAAGATTATGTTTTACACCGGTATCATTGATCGCTTAAATCTTAGCGATGACGAAATCGCCGCTATTATGGGTCATGAGATGTCTCATGCCCTACGTGAGCATTCACGCGAGCGCTTATCGCGTCAATATGCCACGCAAACGGGTATCGGTGTCGCAGCCAGTATTTTTGGTCTATCGCAAGGTCAGGCTGAGCTTGCTAACGTTGCAGGAGACTTAGGTTTAAGCCGTCCGCACAGCCGCACGCAAGAAGCAGAAGCTGACCAAATCGGTCTTGAGCTGATGGCACGTGCAGGTTACAACCCGCAAGCCGCGATTACCTTGTGGCAAAAAATGCAACGCGCCAGTCAAGGTGAGCCACCACAATTTTTGAGTACTCACCCAACCAGCAGCAACCGAATTGCGCAATTGCAATCATTGATGCCTAAGGTAATGCCGTTATATCAAAAAGCACGTCGTTAAAATTTAATGGCAAATGGTATTCATAGTAAATAGCAATAGACGACAATAATGGACGATAAAAGCAGAGCGTAATAAGGTTGCGCTCTGCTTTTTTATGCGCATAACTAACGTGTCATGACACTTGCATAGAGGGCATTGCAGCATAAATATCAGGGTCTGCTATAATAAGTACCATCAGCCAATTAAAAGGCCAAGTATTAAAATGACGAGGATAACTATGACAACAAATACGCCGACTGCAGACGCCCTAAATAATGAACTACAAGCCCTGCAAGCACAGCATATTGAACTGGTGAATGAATCAATGAACCATGCCGGTTATTTCGACGGTAAAGAAAGTCATTTTAAACTGACCATTGTCAGTGATGCCTTTGAAGGCAAACGCTTGGTGGCGCGGCATCAGCTCGTGTACAATCTAGCAAATCCACTTTTGACCTCACAAGGTGGTCAAATCCACGCTTTGGCTATCCATGCTTATACGCCAACAGAATGGCAAGGTCAAAGCCCTGACAGCCCATTATGCGCAGGGCGAAATAAAAGTTAGTCTCAAAAATCAGTCTTAACGCTATTCCCAAATAACATAGATAAGCTGGCAAACGGCACCTTTAAAGGAAACCCTATCCAATGAAACATCTACATATGCTCATGGCCGTCTTGTTGATTGCGCTGTTTTTATACCAAAGCTATGTGGTACTAAGCGCAAACAAAAAGCCACCATTTGCGGTAAAAATATCGACCCATATTCTCTATGCCGTCATTATTATTTCAGGGGCTGGCATGCTCGTGCAACTCATGAGTGTCAATGCGCCAGTACAGTGGGTATTTGCTAAAGTTATCTTATTGGTTGCCGCACTCAGTGCCAGTATTAAAGCCTTTAATGATAAAGCCACGCCTAGTCAAAGAAAAACCGGCATTCTTATCGCGGGTATCGCCTATGTTGGCATCTTGGTACTCGCCTTTACCAAGCCGGGTAATTTATTTTAAGAGTCGTTAAAAGTTATATTTTTCAATATCTTAATCGCTATTTTTTTGCTATCTTAAATAGATATCAACCTCCCAACGTCGCCTTATGGAGCCATTATGAAAACTCTTACTGCAGCAACACTACTCGCCACAGCTGGCGTTTTTGCTCTCTCAGGCTGCGCCTCAACAGGTAATATTACTCCGCAATACGTACCACCAAGCACCTACCAAAGTTATGACTGCCAAGCACTAAGCCAAGAATATAGCCGTGTTAATCGCTATGTCAATGCAGCGCGCAATGAGCAATCTACCATAGCCGCCTCAGGTGTCGGCGTTGGGGTTTCCGCTGGACGTTGGGGTATCTCACCTAATATCAGCTTTGGCGTGGGTAAAAGTAATAATACCAAAGCCCGTGATGCCAAATTATCGCGACTTTATGGTGAGCGTGATGCCATTATCCAATCTGCTCGTATCCAGCGCTGTAGCTTTGCCAATGGTATTAAGATTTATGGTGAGTAATCATTCATACCTGTTTCATAGTTTTGAAAGTCTCTTACAAAAAAAGCCAATACGCGATAAGCATATTGGCTTTTTGGTTTGTAATCATGATGAGCATTAACTCAGTCTGAGATTAAGCATTTAAGCTTCTTACCCACTGTACGATTTGATCGCTTGGTAAGGCTCCAGACTGGCGCGCGATTTCTTTGCCGTTTTTGAAGGCCACCATCGTCGGCAAGCTACGAATATTATAAGGTGCCGCCGCTTGCTCATATTTATCGGTTTGTATTTTAGCAAACACCACTTGTGGCAGCTGACTGGCTGCGGCTTTAAACTGCGGTGCCATCATTAGACACGGCTGGCACCAGCTCGCCCAAAAATCAACGATGGTCAATACCTCATTTTTTTGAATAACTTTGCTAACCGTTTGCGCATTGAGTTCATGTGGAGTGGCCGTTAATAATGGCTGACCACATTTGCCGCATTTCGGTGCTGCATTAAGGCGCGCTGCAGGTATGCGATTGGTGGCACTGCAATGCGGACAGACTAGATGAGAGTTTTGCTCACTCATAATACAACTCCTTTAAAAATAACAGCGGCGGGCGTCTTAGTAACGCTCTCATAAATAGACTAGCATCAAGATAACCGTTGCACGTATTGTGATTGCGTAACGGTCTGCGTATTTTTTACCTATTAATTACATATCAATCTTGGATAAATAAATCAAACGCATGACTGCCTAAAGCGCATTAAGTGGCACTTTTAGATAACGGGTGCCATTGTCTTCGGGTTCTGGAAAATGTCCGGCATTGATATTGAGTTGTACTGATGGGATAATCAGCCGCGGCATCTCTAGCGTGGCATCGCGGCGCTCGCGCATCTCGACAAACTCCGCTTCATTGATACCCTCTTTGACATGGATATTACCAAGCTTTTGCGCGGCTACCGTCGTGGTTGGGCAATGCTTGCGACCTTGACTCGGATAGTCATGACACAGATACATGATGGTTTCGTCAGGCAGTGCGAGCAATTTTTGGATAGACTGATACAGGGTTTTGGCGTCGCCTCCGGGGAAGTCGCAGCGCGCTGTACCGACATCTGGGGCAAATAGCGTATCACCGACAAAGACCACGGTTTTTTCATCGTCAGCGGCAAGATACGCCATATCCGCGCGGGTATGACCAGGCACATACATAGCAGTAATCGTAATACCGCCAAGCGTCAAGGTCTCGCCTTCATCGGTCAAGATATCAAACTGACTGGCATCGGTACGAAAGCTGCTATCAAAGTTAAAGATTTGCTTAAATATTTTTTGCACTTCGGTGATATATTGCCCGATGACCAGTTTACCGCCAAGCTCATCTTTTACATGGATAGCAGCTGATATATGGTCGGCATGAGCATGGGTTTCTATAATATAAACCAGCGTCCAGCCCTGCTCTCGAACGAATCCTATCACTTCATCGACACTCGCGGTATCCGTATGTCCGGATTTGGCATCTAAATCCAGTACAGGATCGATGATGGCACACACTTGCTGTTGCACATCCGCGAGTACGTGAGTGTAAGTCTCTGTGTCGCTATGTAAGAAAGAATGAACTTGCATGGCTACCTCTTTACTTGTATAGGAATGTTTTAGTTTTTAAGATATTGTTCCGTATAATGGGCATTTATTTATGGTATTTGCTGCTGATCTATAGTATCTATCCCTAGTGTTGCCTATATTTCCTATGCTTCTGCCTAACACTACCAGCACTATAGCAATCATTATACATTTTATCAATTTATATAATGTAAATAATGATAACTTGCTATAAATCGCAATATCATTGATAATTAATTATATATATCCATAACTTATCTATAAACTCTGCTTTTTCTATTTATATCTTTTATAAGGAGCTCGCTCTGACTACTTCAACTTCAGCATTGAGCACAACCACCACCCCCACTGGCAAGCCTGCATCTGCCAACGTCGCAGACTTTGCGCCCAAAGACCTTGCAGAGCAAATGCAACAAGCTTCCATGCAAGCCAGCCAGTTATTAAAATCGCTCTCGCATCCTGACCGCTTATTACTTTTATGTCAGCTGACACAAGGTGAATACTGTGTCAGTGAGCTTGAGGGCTTGGTCGGTGTCGGTCAGCCAAGTTTATCGCAGCAGCTAGGTATCTTGCGTAAAGACGAGCTGGTGACGACCCGCCGTGAAGGTAAGCAAATCTACTATAGTATCGCAAGTGAGGACGCATTATCGGTATTGCAGTTATTATATGAGCGCTTTTGTGCCAAAACAGACGCCTAACTGCGCGTTTGGTTTTTAACTATTTTTAACTTTCTTATCGTGATGACATATCGCCATGCCTTCTATCGCTGCTCGTCTGATTCCTACTTGGTTGCGTCAGTATCAGCTGTCTGCCCTGCCGACTGACATCATCGCGGGCTTAGTCGTTGGCGTGCTTGTCATTCCGCAAAGCCTAGGCTATGCGGTGCTAGCAGGGTTGCCGCCGGTCTATGGACTCTATGCGGCCATTGTACCCGTGCTGGTATATGCTTGGATAGGCTCGAGCAATGTCCAAGCCGTAGGGCCTGTCGCCATTACAGCGATTATGACAGCCAGTAGTTTGCACCCTTATGCCAATGATGGCACGCAGCAATATATATTAATGGCCAGTTTACTGTCTTTGATGGTTGGCACGATGTTATGGCTGGCGGGAAGGCTGAAGCTTGGCTGGATTATGCAGTTTATCAGTCGCGGCGTATCGGCAGGCTTTATCAGTGGCGCGGCGGTATTGATTTTTGTCAGTCAGCTTAAGTATCTGACGGGGATTCCTATTGCAGGTAATGGCCTTATCGGTTATTTATCGAGTATGCAGATGTATGGCCACCAGCTGCATCCGCTAACCTTGATCATCGGCGTGATTGCTTTTACGCTGTTATTTGCCAACCGTTATGCGAGCAAATGGGTTTGGCGCTCTTGGCTGTCAGCCTCTTATGCTAAGTGGGCTGAACGTCTATTTCCGCTCATTTTGCTTGCTCTTGCCATCGTGTTAAGCATGAGCTTACATTGGACAACGCACGGTGTGGCAACGATTGGTACTATTCCGCAGGGTCTGCCTACTTTTACCCTACCATACGTGCCAGATTTTCATGAAGCGCTCAACCTATTACCGAGCGCAGGCTTAATGGCATTGATTATCTTTGTTTCAAGCAGCTCAGTTGCTAGCAATTATGCACGTCTGCGCGGTGAAACCTTTGATGCCAATCGCGAGCTTACTGGTTTGGGGATGGCCAATATGGCGGGCGGATTCTTTCAAAGCTTTACGGTCGCTGGCGGCTTTTCACGTACCGCAATGAATGCTGATTCAGGTGCCAAAACGCCGGTCGCAAGTTTAGTAACGATACTGATCATGATTGCAGCGTTAATCGCTTTTGGCAATTTATTAGCACCTCTGCCCTATGCTTTGTTGGGCGCGACCATCATGGCATCGATTGTCGGTCTCATTGATATGGCGACTTTAAAGTCCGCATGGCAACGCGACCGCCTAGATGCAGCAAGCTTTTTGGCGGCATTTATCGGTGTGCTGATATTTGGGCTAAATACTGGCTTGGTCATCGGTTTGATGGTGTCATTTGCCAGCCTAATTTGGCAATCGAGCAAACCGCATGTCGCCGTCGTTGGTCAGCTAGCGGGCACGGGACATTTTCGCAATATCAATCGTCATGATGTGGTGACGTTTAGCAATTTATTGATGTTGCGTATCGATGAAAGCTTGTTTTTTGGCAATAGTGAATCCGTGCATCGCAGGGTCATACAAGCGACGCGGCAGTACCCAGAAGCGCATGAGATTATTCTTATTATGTCGGCGGTCAATCATATTGACTTGACCGGCCAAGAGATGCTTATCAGCCTCAATCAAGAACTGTTGAATCAAAAAAAGCACTTAAGCTTTAGCTTTATTAAGGGACCGGTCATGGACATTATTGAAAACACACCGGTCATAACCCATCTATCAGGGCAGGTTTATTTAAGTACCATGGATGCGGTCAATGCGCTTAAAGATGTTTAACTCATAAGTAACCAATTTTCCTCTTAAATCAATCATGACAGAGATTGTTTGTGACAAAACATCAGTGACAAAAGATAGATATGATAAAAGCTGTGTTATGCTAAATTACTATTAGATTTACAACTTACTGTCTCTAGAAACACCAGAAATTCTAACGCCATTTAATATATGCGACCTAAGCTACTTATGACCGATGATTTAACCATTTATAAGCAAATTTACCCAAGCCAATGCGTCAAGATTGCCGAGCTTGGCTACCGCTCTGTGCTCAATATTCGACCTGACGCTGAGACAGAAACGCAGCCGAATAGCTGTGATTTTAGCAGTGCGACGGCAAAAGCCAACCTCACTTATCAGCATTTACCATTTGATGACGAGCGTTTAAGCATGGCGACTGTCGAGCAGTTTGCAGCCTTTTATCGCACCATGCCCAAACCCATCCTGATGTTTTGTGGCACGGGCGCACGCGCCAAACTGCTTTATCAAAGTGCATTGATGCAAGGTTTGCTATAAAGGTAGCTGTAAAAGCCAGTTATAAAGTAGCTGTGCCGTTTACACACTTCATCTTTAGAAAGCTATCCATTCAGATTAGGCTGTTTAGTTGCCTATCAAATAACTCATTTTTAATATAAAAAATAAAAGGAGCTCTTATGAGCCATCAAGTTAGTATTACCGGACAAATCACCCCTGATCAAGTACCCATGATTGCTGAAAACGGTTTTAAAACCATTATTAACAACCGTCCAGATGGTGAAGAGCCGAATCAACCAACCAGTGCTGAGATTGAAGCCGCTGCTAAAAAAGCAGGACTTGCTTATAAAGAAGTGTCTTTCGCCGGTAGTGAGCTTAACCAAAACCATGTCGAAGAGTTTGCTGACTTTTTTAATCAAGCTGAGCAGCCAGTACTGATTTTTTGCCGTACCGGTAACCGCTCAACGGGTATTTATGAGGCGGCAAAGCGTATGGATTTGTTGGATGACTGATATCACAATCAATAACTTAAAGCAATAAACCAAGAAGCCCATATAAACATATGGGCTTCTATGATATTAAAGGCTATATTTTAGAGGCTATTAAGAAACATAGCGCTACAAGGAATGTGAGCTCTTAAAAAAGTCATTCAAGTATGACTTTTCATTTAACAAGGAATGTTTCATGAGTAATAATGCGTTGGCGCTATTGCCGCTAGCACTTGCCTATATTATGTTTACCTTAGGAACGGGGCTTAAGCCAAGTGATTTTAAGGTCATCGTTAATCACCCAAAAGCGTTTATTGTCGGCTTAATCAACCAAGTCATTTTTGTGCCTTTGGTTGCGTTAGTGGTCGTCTTAGTCATGTCGCCGCCACCTGCTATTGCCTTTGGTATCATGCTGATTAGCTTTTGCCCAGGTGGTGTGACCAGCAACATGCTCACCTACTATGCTAAAGGTAATGTGGCGCTGTCAGTGGCACTCACGGGCATAGTGAGCCTGTTATCAGTGGTGACACTGCCTATCTTAATTACGCTGGCTTTTAATCACTTTATGCAAGATCAAGCAGGCTCTATCAGCGCGCTAAAAATCGGCGTGGTGATGTTTTTACTGACTACCTTACCTGTGACCCTAGGTATGCTCGCGCGTTATAAATTTACTGACTTTATGGTACGTAGAAGCGGCATTCTAAATGGCTTAGCCAGTCTGTTTTTTGTCTTAATCGTCTTTGCTGCTATTGCGACCAACTGGCAATTACTACAAGAGCAATTGGCGTCTATTGGGTTTGAGTTGGTCTTTATCATTGTCATCTTGTTTGGCTTAAGTATTCTGACCTCTAAAGCCATGCAGCTCAGCTGGTTTGATACCAAAACCATCTCGATAGAAACCAGTATTCAAAACAGCACAACTGCGATTACCTTGGCACCTATCATTATGGGTGTCAGCACATTACCGGTCATCGCCCTACCTGCTGCGGTATATGGTGTGTTGATGTATGTGGTTGCGCTGCCCGTGATTGCGTTGATTCGGAATAAAAACTGATTGTATAAGCACAAAAAAAAGCCATCTCATTTGAGATGGCTTTTAACACTAACGGTAAAGCTAAATAACTTACTGCATAACTAAGTATTCAAACGCTGATAATGCGGCTTTTGAACCTTCGCCCATCGCAATATTAATCTGCTTAAATGGTACGGTCGTGACATCACCACAAGCAAAGATACCTTTGCGGTCGGTGCGGCAGCGCTCATCAATCTCAATTTCACCAAAGCGGTTTAGATCAACAAAGCCTTTGACAAATTCAGTATTCGGCACCAAACCAATCTGCACAAACACTGCTGAAACATCAAGCTCTTTGGTTTCACTGCTGCTACGGTCTTGATAAACGATAGACGTCACTTTACCATCTTGGGCCTTGATTTCTTGAGTCGCTGCTCCAGTGATAAATTCAATATTGGCTTTTTCTTTGGCTTTATTAATCAATACCTGATCCGCTTTTAGCTCATCGGCGAATTCAAGGACGGTCACATGCTTAACGATACCTGCCAAGTCTAGCGCCGCCTCAATACCTGAGTTACCGCCACCGATGACAGAGATGTCTTTACCTTTAAAGAACGGACCATCACAGTGCGCGCAGTAAGCAACGCCTTTACCGACGTTTTCATCTTCACCCGGGACACCAAGCTTACGCCACTGAGCACCAGTCGCCAAGATAATACTGCGTGTCTCAAACGTCTCGCCAGTATTTAGATGAATACGGTAGTTTTCTTCTTCAGTTTCACTGATTTCTTTGACGCTGACATGCTCTTTGAGCGTAATGTCATATTCGTGCAAATGTTTTTCAAAGTTCGCTGACAGCTCACTACCGGTTGTTAAAGGCACAGAGATTAAGTTCTCGATATCTTGCGTGTCTTTCACTTGTCCTCCGATTCGGTCGGCGACCATAGTAACTTTTAGGCCTTTACGCGCGGTATAAATCGCCGCCGCCACACCAGCAGGGCCTGCACCGATAATCGTTACGTCTTGCTGCTCTAACTGCTCAGCGTCATCAGCCACTTCGCTCAATAAATCAGGGAACTGCTCTTGTAACTTCTCAATCAATTTAGCCGTATCGATTTTACCATTAGCAAAAGGTTTACCATTTAAAAATACCGCTGGTACACCTTGGATATTATTGGCTTCGACTTGCTCTTGAAACAAGGCACCATCAATCATCTCATTACTGATGTCATCGTTGAGCAGCGCAAATTGGTTCAGCGCTTGCACCACATCCGGACAGCTGTGGCAAGACAGAGAGACATAAGTCTGAAACTGTAGCGGCTTATTAAAGCGCTTAATCAGCTTTTGAATCCCTTCATCCAGTTTTAAGGTATGACCGCCCGCTTGCAAAATCGCCAAAATCAACGAGGTAAACTCATGGCCACCCGGAATACCGCTAAAAACGATCCCCGTATCGGTCAATGCATTATCAATATGACTGACGACTTTAAAGCTAATCGGACTTGGTAAGCTGTTATCGGTTGCTGTTGCATCAAAATTGATCTTATCTGTGGTACCAGCGATTTTAGTCAAAAAATCAATCAGCTCAGCACGTTTGCTATGTTCGCCGCTACCCAATACAAAGGTAATGGGGCGGGTCATGTTTTCACTATAGCTTTTGACTGCTTCTAATAAACCTTGATCTATCATGTTTGTTCCTCATTATTATCAGATATGTAACGTCAGCTATATCGCTGCACATTTGAATAGGGTTTGGTGACAAGCTAAGTATCTGATTTAAAAAGCCATAAACACTTGGCTTACCACCTTTGATACGTCTATTATCAAGGCTTTGGACGTACCATGCAAGCCGATAAACTCAAACCTTATGTTTAATAAAACAAATCATATATAGATATTATTATTTAATTTTAAAACTACCAATCAAAGAAAATCCATGACAGTCATGGTATCGGGTAAATTTTTTCGCTACAATCAGATGAGGCGAATAAGAAACACTCTTATTTACCGGTCGGCAGATTGACTGCTAGTTGTCGTTAACAAACGCCCTTTCTGCTGCGCACAAGCCTGTTCAAAACTGAGCTGAATTGCGATTTGGCTTGGTAAGACTGAAGTCTCACAATCATATAAATTCATCAGAGCACTCTTAACTAAAATGCGCTATGGCTTTACTAAGCCTGCGCTTCATAACAAGGATGACAACATGAGAAAGACTGATACATGGCAAGACAACAGAGATATTATTTGCGAACTTAAGCAAAAAGACAGCTACTTTGCGACCATTTTTGATGAGCATACCAAGCTTGATCAGCAAATCAACCAGCTCGATAAGGATTTGGTGACGCACGCCAGCTGTGACGAAGAAATAGAAAAAATGAAAAAGCGAAAGCTGCACTTAAAAGATGAGATTTATAAAATAATCGATAAAAATAAACTCAATTCTGCGGTGTAAACGCTTTAGTTTATAACGCTAACTGATTCAATAGCGGCTTGGTGCGATGCTTACTTGCTTATCGAACCAAGCCGCTATTTTTTGCCGCGACTTTTATTGGACTTAAATCAATATAAGTCAATAAACGCTCGATGAGCATTGGCTTAACTAACCATTTACTTAATGAAGCACTCATCTACTCACTTTATCCACCGACAATCTCGCCGCCATTTACATGGATAACCTGTCCTGTAACGTAGCTTGCGTCGTCACTGGCCAAGTATAGATAAGCAGGCGCGACCTCGTTTGGCTGACCGGCGCGGCCCATCGGCGTGCTTTGACCGAACTTCTCTATCTCATCAGGGGTAAATGACGCCACAATAAGCGGCGTCCAAATAGGACCGGGTGCGACGCCATTGACGCGGATACCTTTATCCTGACTCATTAAATTATTGGCTAAAGCGCGGGTGAAAGATAAAATCGCGCCCTTAGTGGCAGCATAATCAATCAAATGGTCACTGCCGCGATAAGCGGTGATAGAGGTGGTATTGATAATCGAGCTACCCCCTGGCATATGTGGTAAGGCAAATTTACTCAACCAAAAGTGCGGATAAAAATTGGTATGAATAGTTTTATCAAATTGCGCACTACTGATATCGGTGAGCGATTCTTGCTCAACCTGCATCCCAGCGTTATTGACTAAAATATCAATTTTGCCGAACTCAGCGATGGCAGTATCGATTAGCTTTTGACAGTTAGCTTCTTCTGATAAATCTGACGCCACCAGTAAGCAGCGCTGCTGGTAAGATTCTACGTGCTTTTTGGTCATCTTGGCATCGTCATCTTCACATAGGTAGCTGACCACTACGTCCGCGCCTTCTTTGGCAAATAATATTGCTACTGCTTGCCCAATCCCGCTATCAGCGCCAGTGATAATAGCAACCTTTCCAGCAAGCTTGCCATTTGGATATTCTTTTGGCAGCACCTTAGGGCTTGGGTGCTGCTCTTGCTGCGAGCCTGGTAGCGATTGTTCTTGTTTCGGAAATTCTTTAGCAGATGATTTATCGTTACTCATAATATCCTCTTTTCATTACCGATCTATATAATAGGTTAAATGTAAAACCATTTCTGTGCGACTGGGATGAGTGTTTCGTCGCCTCTACTGTGATGGCAGCAAGCAAAGAACATTCAACCTGATCGCAAGTAATCAAATTATTGATGTATCGTTTTTACTAATGACGCTTATAATGCTACTTAAATGGATGTTGAAGTAGATATCTTTAAATCATAAGCATTCTGTGATAAAAATCGAATGAACTTAGGTGACAATCTGTAGACAGCCTGTAATCTTGTCCTAACACTATCTATCTCTAAATATCTGCCTATAAAAAATAGACAAAAAAACGCCCCATCAATCAAAACCGATGGGGCGTTTTTAAGTCATTATTTAATAGCGTTTTCTTTTAAAAACGAAAACTCACTATTAAATTTTATACTTATCTTTTCGCTAGTCTAAATAGTAAGTTATCTAAGTATATCCTTAGATTTTACCAACTAGATCTAGGCTTGGTTTAAGGGTTTCTTGTCCTTGTTCCCAAGCTGCTGGGCAAACTTCGCCGTCGTTATCACGAACGTACTGTGCCGCTTTTACTTTACGTAGCATGTCTTTTGCACTACGGCCAATACCGCCTGCATGGATTTCAGCGACTTGGATTTTACCATCTGGGTCTACTAAGAAAGTACCACGCTCTGCCAAACCGGCTTCTTCGATCATGACATTAAAGCCACGAGTGATACGGCCAGTTGGGTCACCAATCATTGGATAAGTGACTTTGCCGATAGCTTCTGAAGAATCATGCCATGCTTTATGTGTGAAATGTGTGTCAGTTGATACTGAGTACACTTCTACGCCTAAGCCTTTAAGCTCTTCGTAATGGGCTGCCATGTCTTCAAGTTCAGTTGGGCAAACAAAGGTAAAGTCAGCTGGGTAAAATAGGAAGATTGCCCAACTGCCTTTTACGTCTTCTGAAGTGATGGTTTTGAAATCACCGTTTACAAACGCTTCTGCTGAAAACTCTGGAATTTCTTGATTGATAATTGACGCCATGATTGGCTCCTTTTTTGATTGATTGTTGTTAAGTTAATTGGTGTTCTTGGATGTAGGTTTTGATTAACCCGCTCATTAACTGGGTTACAAGACAAACTATACGCGAATTCTATGGTTAATCCAGTTAAAAGTTTTTAATGTGATGTTTTGTTTTATTAAACTTGTTAAACTATTCTAACGGCTTTTTTTGTACGAACATCGGCATTAAATTGCTATAGTACACAAGATAAACGCCCAAAACAAATGGCGTTCAAAACCCATTCATAGAGAGGTTTTATGATTACTTTACGTCAACTTGAGTTTGCCTTAGCGGTTGCCAAACATCGTCATTTTAAACGGGCAGCAGAAGACTGTAATATTTCACAATCAGCGCTGAGTTTGGGTATCGCCGAGTTAGAAAAACAACTAGATACGCAGATTTTTGAGCGTAATAATAAGCAAGTTTTGATTACGCCTATCGGTGAGGATATCTTGACGCGGGCGCAGCGTATATTTTCCGAAGTCAATGATTTGACCACGCGCGCGCACAGCCATCAATCACCGCTTGCGTACCCGATGACGGTTGGTATCATTCCGACGATTGCGCCGTATCTGCTGCCAAAAGTCCTACCTGCGCTGCGCAAACATTACCCTGAATTTCGCATGACGGTTATCGAGCAGCAAACCGAGCGGTTGCTTGAGCAGGTACGCTATGGTCATATTGATACCGCCATTATTGCGTTGCCTTATGCGGTCGATGGTTTGCATACCTTTGAGTTTTGGGCGGAAGATTTCTTTGCGGTCTTTCCACAGGATGACGTCCATGCCAAGCTTGAAAAAATTAACGCCGATGAGCTAGCAACCGCCAATCTGATGTTACTTGGCGAAGGACATTGTCTGACCGATCAAACCTTGACCGTCTGTCATTTCGACCGCGCACAAATGAAATCAAGCTTTTCTGATGCCAGCTTGAACACCCTAATACAAATGGCACTGGCTAATATGGGCACGACCTTGGTGCCAGAAATGGCACTCGATCAGCTGCATTTGCAAAACCAAAATGCAGTCGCAGTGCCATTAGCAGAAAAAGGGCCACATCGTCATATCGCTTTTGTCACCCGCTTAAACTATGCCCGCGTTGATGATGTTAATTTGCTTGGGCAATTATTTAAACAAGCATTTGAAGAGGCAGATCATAAAAAATAAATGACTGGTGGTGAATGGAAGTTGGCTAAAAAGGATGAGGAATAAGGAAATTAAATGACAAAGGCTTTTGCGCACATAGAGACTGAGCTTGGTAAGGTTTTTGCGCAGCATTTGACAGCTATTAATAGCGCTGTTGAGCCAGAAAAAGTTAACAATCTTTGGCAAGATATCGCTATACGTTATAACGAAAACCAGCGTACTTATCATAGCTTGCAGCATATTGAGCAATTATTTGCGCAGTTTGAGCAGATTAAGCATGTTTTAAATGAGCCGCATATTATCGCATTGGCACTATTTTATCACGACGTGATATATGCGCCAACGCGCTCAGATAATGAGCTAAAAAGTGCAGAATATGCCGTAAAAGCGCTACGCCCTTATGTATCGGCAGCGCAGTGCCAACATATTTATGCGCTCATTATGATGACGGCCAATCATAAACTTGCTGACTGCTCAAACGCCCAAAAGAACTTCGATGCCGCTTATTTACTAGATATGGATTTGAGTATTTTGGGAGCATCTTGGCTTGAGTATGAGCAGTATGCCCAAGCGGTTCGGCAAGAATATGCGCATGTCTCAAACGCAGATTATAGCGTTGGACGTATAGCCGTATTAACAGGATTATTGGCGCACCTGAAGCTTTACCTAACCGATTATTATTATGACAGGTTAGAAAAGCAAGCCCGGCAAAACATCAAGCGTGAGATTAAGATTTTACATGCATCTTAATAAACAGCTCACTGCCCTGCCGCGCAGGATGCGAGTTATAGCTTGTTTCCATAGTCTCAATATCGAAATAGGGTGCAAAACGCTGCTGGTATTCAGCTTTCGTGCCGCCAAACGGCGGTTCCTCTCGTCCGAAATCCTTATCAAACAGCAGCCCAACCAGCTTACCATTCGGTTTCAATAATGCGGCCATCTGCGCCACATATTCATCACGGCGCGCAGGATTTATGGCACAAAAAAACGTCTGCTCAAGCACCCAATCAAACTGATATTGCGCTGGCGATAACGCAAAGAAATCAGCACAGACCAAATGCGCTACTGGAAATTCAGGATAGCGCTCTGCGAAAGCCTCAATCGGCGCAGGGGCAAAATCAACCAAGGTGACATTGGTAAACCCTTGCTCATGCAGATAACCGACCTCATAAGCATTGCCCGCGCCCGGTACTAAAATCGCTTGCTCTTTAGCAGGTTCAGGCAACTGGTCAATATAAGCTTTGAGCGGTGGTGACACTTGCCCCATATCCCAGCCGATACTGTCCTCTTCATAACGCTGCTGCCAAAACTGCGCTTGATTGACATTTTCCATAGCACATCCTTGTTTCGATAAAAAACCTTATCTTAGCAGATTAAGGCATGATATCTGGTTATTTAGCAGTAGCTCCTACTTTAGTCTAGCTGCCCTGTTTTACCTGCCAACATATTATGCCAATGCTTGTAATCGGGCATTGCCGTCGCCACCGTTTGCCAAAAAGCACGGCTATGATTGGCATGATGCAGATGACACAGCTCATGGACGATGACGTATTCGGTGCATTCGATAGGATAGGCTGGCAGATAGACGGACAACCAAATTCGCCGGGCGCGGGTATTGCAACTGCCCCAGCGCGTATGCATTTTCTTTAGACGTATTTCATTAGCATAAGCGCCGACAATCGGTTGCCATTTATTAAATAATGCAGGCATTACTTCAGAGAGATGTTGCCGATAGTAGGCAATTTTTTTATCGTGGTTTAAGGTGAATGATTGCTCTACGCCCCACAATAGCAGTGTGCGATCGGCAGTTGAAGTCTCTTTTATAGATTGCTGTGATGGGATTTGCTGACGTTTATAGCGTTCTAATACGTGCGCATGATTGGCGATTGCCCAAGGCACGCGTTTCTCTATCGCCTGAACAGTTTGCGCTGAGCTAAGAGAGATGGGTACAGAGACCATTAATTTATGCGGTTTTAAGCGAAAATTGATATTTTTAACGCGCTTTTTGCTGATGTGTAGCTCAATATCCGCTTGCGCCAAACAACGTATAGCGCTATTTAATAAGGGCGAATCATACTGTGACAGCACATTCATGCTCAGAGCGCTTGCAAGTGATTGTCAAACGACATCAGATGATATTTGCTGTTGATAAAAATACGCTCAACATTATCTACTCTAGCAAGTTCAGCAGTTGCTAAATGATTAACAGTTAACGCGGTTAACTGACCTTGTCCATCACTAACGATAAAACCTGAGTGCGCATTAGCCTTAGCCTTAGCCTTAGTCTTAACATTGGCATTGGCATTGTTAACGCCAGCTTTGTCAGCATTCAGATTTGGCAACACTGCTGCACCGGCACAATCTGGTAAGCTAATATTATCAATCAATGTACGAGTATTTAAGTCATAAATCGCCGCACAACCGCCAATTGGCGTGGTCACACATAATAGGTTATGCTCACTATCAACCGCGACGCTAGCGATATATTGGTGGAAACGTTGCCATTGATCATTGGGCATAATAAGGGGTTTAAAATCAGACTCACCGCGTTGATGGGTCAATACTAACGGCACATTGATATGCTTTTCGCCTTGAAACTGAATACCTATCATCACCGTACCAACGTCATGCATGGCGAGATGACGCACGCTCATCTGATTATGCTCAGGCATAATCTGCTCAAGTAACGCGCCAGTATGACGATTGAGGTAAGCCAATGACGGTCGCATACTGTCTAAATTAAGCTCTTCACGCGACGCTTGCTCGGTTTTGATACCGCCATTGGCAATCACCAACGTTTCGCCATCAGGATGCATAATCAGCTCATGCGGGCCGATACCATGCGAGTCATACTCTGCTAGTTTTTTATAATGATCACAGGCATCATAAATGCCAACTTTACCGTCTAAACTTAACGTGTCATTCTCGGTCACGTAGAGCAGTTTACCATCTAAGCTATAACAAGCATGGCCATAAAAATGACGATGCGTAGACGCTTTAATAGCAAACTTTACTTGCCCAGTTGCCGTGTCTAGTACCCAAAACTTTTCGCTCGGGCGCCGACCCATCACCACCACATCGCGTGCTTGGTTATTCTTAGCAGAAAACTTTTGCTTATCAGAAATAGGTTGAACGACAATATCATGCACGCGTTCGGGCATGGTAGTTTGCCAAACGATTTGTCTATCGGCGTCGATACCAACCACGCCGAAGTCGTGCTCATTATGACTGGCATCAGCGCTATCATTATTTGCTAAGACGATGTTTTTCGGCATAGACGCCACGCCGCTAACCCAGCAGACTGGTCGCGGTAGTATTGTGGTCGTATGTGCTGTGCTAAAGTCGCTTACGCTATAAGACTTGGTGTTTTGCTCGTCATCTCTGTGTGAATGATAAGCTTGCTGCCATGCAACTGCCGCTTGCTGACAAGCGTGGCAAAATTGCACGAGCTCGCGTTTAGGCGTCAAGTTTATCAACTGCAACTGCGCGCCCATACCTGCCACATAATCCCATAAGCTGGCATCTGGTTGCTTGTGCTTACGATAACGATGGTGGATACCGACAAGCGCGGCTGTACCCATGACAGCAGAAAGCGTGGTCAATGCAGATGTTACTAGCAGCTCATTATTAGGCTGCTGCTCTTGTGATTTACCTGCAGTTTTAGTATCGAGAGAGTACATTTTTTAATCGCCATCGGTGCTGTTAAAGCCAACGCGCAGACCAAGGGTTGGAATCAATTGACGCTTAATAATGCGCGTAATGCTCGTGAGATGATCAAGTAGTTCCTGCTGCGTCGCTTTATCAGCAGTCGCTAAATCTTCCGGCATTTGTGCCAGTAATGTCGTGGTATCGGCAAGCGCGGTCGATAGACTATCCGCCACTGCATTTTCATTATTGCCACCAAGAATAGCAGTCAAAACAGGGTCAGTCATTGCTTGATTTAAGGTTGCCAATTTCGCAGTGATAATCGCGCGGCTTTGTCCAGCGGTTGCAGCTGGCAAATGACCTTTTGCTTTAGCAGTTAAACCCAATGGCTGGTCGATAGCGTTAGATTTCATCGTCTCAACCAATGATAGTAACGAGTTAAACCATTGGTTTAAACCTTGATCGCTCTCGGCGGTTTTATCAATTGCTAGTAAATCAGTGGCATTTTGCTGCCAGTTTTTCTCGATATCTTTTAGACGTGTGCTCAAAGCATTGCTCGCGCTCATCACATAAGCGCACTGCCCAGCATCCAAACTATCATTGGCATAAAGCACTTCTTCTAATCCTGGCACGCCTTGAACGATGGCGCTCTCATTCGCCAACTGCTCGGCGGTAAGCTTGGGATTGGCAGCAATCAAGTCAGCGACCCCGCTATGTACCAGTCCGCGCTCATCAGGATAGTAATTGATATATAAATTACTCATGCTCGCCGTCGCTGGTCCAAAGTTAACCATCTCAGCGCTTGCCCAAGCTTGTGCGAGCACCAACCATTGGTCGCGCAATTCTTTTAGCGCATCACCGCTCACGGGCGCTTGCTGACAAGATTTCTTCGCCAAATCATGCAATAAATCACTCTGCTTTGCGGCATCTGCATAGGCTGGAATGACAATGTCATTTGCCACGTGGGTCAGATAGGTTTTTTCGGTATCAGGACTAATATCAACAGCGCTAATCTTTTCAGCATTATTGTCTTTTTTGTCAGGAGTAGTAGAAGTAGCACTTTCTTGGGCGACTTGACTATCTACCTCTGATACTTTATTTTCTTCCGCAGGTTTGACGCAGCTAATTAGAATACCAGCACTTAGCGCTGATAATGCCATTGCTAAAGCAGGATTTATTTTCATAGATTTCTCAGTATTTGGATGAATATTGATATAAGTAATTATTTAATTTGGTATTTCTTACGTTGAATAACCATCGCTTTTAACACTCATACGCTTATTTTTATAATGACTTTAAGAACGCATTCAACTCACTGCGTCCTTGTTTATCAAGCTTAAGTACTTTTTGCTTCTGCTTTTCCGCTTCGCCGCCATGCCAAAGTACCGCTTCCATCAAAGTACGCGCGCGCCCATCATGTAAAAACGTCGCTTGTGGATCGACGGTTTGCGCAAGACCAATGCCCCACAAAGCAGGCGTACGCCACTCATAAGAGTTGGCTAAAAACTCAACCTGTAAATCTTTCGATGGTAGCTTACCCGCAATGGTGCGATCAGCTAAGCCATCGCCCATGTCATGCAACAATAAATCGGTATAAGGATAAATCACTTGGCCGTGCTGCTCAAGATGGTCATCGTCGGTTTTTGGCAACTGATAACGCGGCGTATGGCAGCTTTGACAGCCCATATCATAAAAGCGTTTTTTACCTGCCAATACCAGCTTGTCTTCGGCGTTGCGGCGATGCGGCACCGCCAGATTACGGGTATAAAATTCGACGAACTTTGCCACTTCATCATTGACTTCGACGGGCGGCTTACCATTACCTTGTTCATCAGCACCTGTTGTGGCATTCACACAAGCGGTCTGCGCTGGCATACACGATTCATGCGGACGGATATTCGATGTCAGCCCCATATCTTCATTAAACGCACTTTGGTTTTGAGTAATCAGCTTGGTTTGACCCGCTTTCCAGCCAAAGCGTCCTAATGCCACTTTACCCGTTTGCGGATCCATCACCATATTAAATTTACCGCTAATATCGCTATTAGCTTCATTTGCATTGATTGCTTGCTTTTTAATGTCGTCGTCTGGAATCTGTTCGAGTAGTCCAAGCCCAATCATCGGTAAGGCTACCCGCGGCGATACCATCAGCGCATCATCAAATGGACCATAACCGGGTTTGGTCAGATTAAAGGTTGGCGCACGCAAGGTCTCGACATGACCATCAGCAAAGGTAACGGGGTTATCGCTCCACTGTACTACAATTCGGGCTTCAGCAGGGACGCCTTGCACACCGCGATCTTGCAGCTGACCGCCATACATAGGAGGGACGACTTTTTCAATCAAGGAATCTTTTAGCGTTTGGCGCTGCGCTTCGGTAGTCGCCGGCATCGCAAGGCGAATCAGCAAGCTATCGGCATCGTCATCACTTCTCGTCGGCGCATGACCGCGACCGTCTTTGATATGGCAAGATTGACAGGCAGCAACGTTAAATAAAGCGCCAAGCCCATCACGGCTATCGGTACTCGCCGGCGCGACCACCCAAGGTTGCCTAAAAAACGCATTGCCGATAAAGAAAGACCCCTTACGCGAAGCGGTGATATTTGAAGAAGGTTTAGAGTAGCTTTCGCTCGTGGTGATACTAATGCCTGTATCGCCACCTTGTTTGATTTCTTGCGCATCAAATCTGGCAAGCTGCTGCATAGGCACGCCCGCTAGCGCTTCAATCGTTTGAGCACGCTCAGGCGTTATATTTTGCAAATAGCTACTGTCTTGGGCTTTATTATCGTTATTATTGGCGGTGTCGTCCGTTGGAGATGGCTGGCAGGCGCTTAATGAGAGCACGCATGTCACTCCTAGCGATAGCTTTAATAGCGAATTTTTAAATATTAAAGGAAAATAAAACGCGGTAGATTGTTTGGCGGTTGACACATTACTGCTACTCATAGGGAACCTTAGTTCTGGTATGGAACCATAAAAAACGCGTGCTATAATTTTTTCACTTTTATTTGATAAGCATTTTTAGTCAATAAATATTTTAATTCGATAAATCATTGCTGCGCTATAAAAAAACACGCTGCCAACAGCGGTCGACAACGTGTATATTATACCCAAATTATTTTTCTATAAAAATAATTCTCATTCACTGATAACGACTCATCAGGCACATAAATACAGGCTATTAAGGCTTCCTAAATTAAAATCAAAAGCTCCATTTTAAATAACTGCCCTTTTAAATAAGCGCTCTTTTAAATAAGGCCTACTTAAAACTGTGAACCTGCATCAGCGTCTAAATTATCAATGCTAACGGCTTTTGCTGCATTTTCGATACCATCGGTTAGCTGTTGTAAGCTTGCGATACTACTTTCAATCCAGCCGCGGCGTTTGTTTTGCTCTTCAGCAGAAATACCGTGCTTGCTGGCTTGACCTACGGTTGCAATCATCTGATCGACCTTGATGCCTTCTTTTTCGGCTTTTTCAACGATGACTTTAAACGCTGCTTCGACGTTAGCAAAATCAGTAGCAAGTTTATCAGCCGCTTCTTTATTGCCGGTATCGACAAGATAATTCTTTAGTCCATAACCGCCTACTGTCTTGCCAGCGACGGTTTTATAGCCGCCATTAAAGATATTTTGAATACCGCGGGCATTATTGGCATAGCTCAAATGGGTCAAATCACTAAAGCATTCATGCTCATCTTCGGTAGAGCCAGTGACGAACGCCACCTGTATGCGCTCAGAAGCTAGCTCGCCAAGTGCTAAGCTGCCCATTTGATACATGATTTGACGCAGACCGTTTTTGTCTTTACGGGCCATCATATCGCTACGTAAGGTGTTTTCGCTATCAGGTTGCCACTGGGCTTCCATCGCGGTCAAATCATCGATCAATAACTGAGTAACCGCTTTTAGATACTGTCCACGGCGCTCGCAAATACTCACATCTGGGTTTGTCGTATCGCCGCTGGTACATTCGCCCTCGGTCGTTATATAGTCGCTCACTGGACGATTACCTGCACCTTCACCAACGCCATTGGTATCCTGTCCCCACAGCAGAAACTCAATCGCATGATAACCAGTCGTAACATTGGCCTCACTACCACCAATCTCATTCATCTCAGCCAACAAGTCAGGCGTAATGGTGCTGGTATCTTGCTTGATGCTACCAACCATGATGCTCTCGCTATTGATAATATTATCCTGACTGTTATATTCACCCTCATAACTGTCACTGACATAGTCAATCAAAGCTTCATCTAGCGGCCAAGCATTTACCTGTCCTTCCCAGCCATCAACGCTACCAAGCGCGCGTTTATCATCAGCGGTCACAAAGCCTTCGTCAAAGCGAAACACTTCAGTCTGTGAATATGGCTGACGCGCGGCTTTATAGGCAGCCTTTGCAGCGTCAAGATTGGCTTGGGTCGGCGTGTCTACATAGGTGTTCACTGCTGTCTGTAAAAGTTGGGCAGTTTCCAAAGAATCTTTATAGGCGGCGTGCGCCATATCAGCATAGCTAATCAACAATCGATCGATATGCGCTTGATCAGCAGCCGAAGACGTTTTATTGTCGCTGTTTTGGGTTGCTTGAACGTCGGTTTGCGCCTCTGACGCTGTGGTCTCATCAGACTGTTTGGTACATCCTGATACTAGCAGTATCCCTGCCAATGCAGCAGCTAAAGTAGTCGGTAAAATTTTACGGCTTATCGCTGGGCTGATATTCATACACATCCTCGATGAGATACATTAGATAAAATGATAAAAGATAAAGTGATAAAAGATAAAGTGATAAAAGGAAAGCTTAGAGATTTATAATTTCAATACGATAAAATCCATTTAAACTCTAGCTAAATTTAAACACCCGCTAAAGGCTGACAAATTTAACCCCTGCAAATTATAATGTTATTGATAACTATTATCAAATGTAATTTTTTGAATATTAGACGAATTTTAGGCAAAAAAAAGACCAACGTGGAGTTAGTCTTTTTTAATTTACATCATATTTTAAATATCAGTAGCGATTAACGAACGCTGCTTGGCGCATTTACCGTTAGCTCAACGCGGCGGTTCTGCTGACGACCATAATCCGTGCTGTTATCAGCGATTGGACGAGTCTGACCATAAGCAACTACGTTGATACGGTTAGAAGCTACGCCGCGATTAACCAAATAATTTCTCACAGAATTAGCACGATCACGTGACAAGTTCATGTTGTAAGATGGGTTACCTACGCTGTCAGTATGACCAGCAATCGTAACTGTGTTTTGGTTATATTCATTCATCGTTGCCGCAAGCTTATCAAGCGTTGGTCTAAACGATGGGTTCAACGAAGCACTGTCAAAAGCAAAAGTAATGTTACCTGGCATGACTAAGTCAATGTTGCCGTTTGGATTTGGGGTAACCGTAACGCCAGTGCCCGCCATTTGCTGCTCTAGCTGCTTCGCTTGACGCTCCATGTAGTAGCCTACGCCTGCACCCAGTGCAGCACCGATAGCCGCATCACGACCAGTCTTATCACCACCGGTGGCTTTTGAGATAGCAGCGCCGCCAGCTGCGCCAGCTAGTGTACCGATTGCGGCTTTGTTTAGACGTTGCTGTCCAGTGTTTGGATCAGTTGTACAGCCACTCAATGCTAAGCCTGATGCCAATGCTGCAACCACTAATGTATTACGCATAATATGTCCTCTTAAGTTGAAAAAATGGGCTATCAATATAGGTATCGATAAATAAACGGTGTTTTTATAGATATTGCTTGTCACGAATATGCGTCAACAAACCTGTTTATTTGTTTATTCACACTTACTATTATTATGGCAATTACCGTCTATTTGTGTGTAATATTTTGTCACATCTATGTATGGAAAGTGCATAAGTATCTATAGTCTAGTGTTTATAAAAGCGCGTTGTTTGTTACCGCAAGTCACGTTTACAGTCGTACACTCTAATTATTTTCTGCTAACATTATCTTATAAAAACTCTGGTACAAACATTTTACGAATTAAAAATCCGAAAAATTACTGGACTAAAATTAGGTATTACCTAATATTAGTACTAAAATTTATTAAATAAAATGCGATTATAATTTGCTAAAACTTGTTAGAAAAATTAGCTGTATTTTTGAGATGATATAAAACACCGGTTTAACCATAATAATGAAACGATTAACGAGCAAATAGTAAGGAATAAGACATGCGCTTGAACGCTGCGATGCAAAAAATACACGAACGCGCGCCAAAACTTGGCAAAGCAATGTCGCTTACCACAGCGGCCGGAGTCATCGCTGCCAATAGTTTTGGCGGCAGTATTCCATTATGGCTTATGGGCGTTGGCAAAATTATCACGGGCGCTCCTATTGCTGATAAGACGGTAATAAAGATTGCCGAGCACTGGATTGGTAGCAATAATGCTTTGATTGATACCATATTGCCGCGTAAGGATTGGCGCATTCAATTGCCGGATGATGTACATATGGACGGTAAATATCTGCTGGTCAGCAATCATCAGTCTTGGGTAGATACCAGCATCGTGCAATACATTAGTGAAAAACGCTTACCACTGACCCGGTTTTTCACCAAGTTTGAGCTCATCTATATTCCTATCGTTGGGCAGGCATTTTACTTTTTAGATTTTCCAATGATGCGTCGCCATTCTAAAGAAGCAGTTGCTAAAAACCCAGCGCTTAAAGGTAAAGATATCGAAGAAGCCAAGCGCGCTTGTGCGTTATTAAAAGACAAGCCGTTTACCTTGTTAAATTATTTGGAAGGCACACGCTTTACCCAAGAAAAACACGATAAACAAAACTCGCCTTATACCCATCTGTTGAAGCCGCGCGCTGGCGGTCTGTCGCTAGCCATTAATGCCTTGGGCGCTGATATCGATGGTATCTTAGATATGACCATCGTCTACCCTGACGGCGTGCCAACCTATGGCGATTTGTGGAAAGGCAATATCAAACGCTTAGGCGTCGATGTCCGCCATATTGCCATACCCGATGCGCTGTTTGCCGGTATTCAAGGCGGCGGCTACGAAAACGATGAGACCGTTAAAGCGCAAATGTTTGAGTGGGTCGAGCAAATTTGGCGTCAAAAAGATCAGCGTATTACAAAAATGTTGGCGGAATTTGAGAGTCATCCGCAAGCGGCGCATCAAAGTGAATAAAAAAGGACATTAAAAAAATTGATTAAAAAAAGCCATTAAAAATTATGGCTTTTTATATAAAAAGATAACGGCTAAAATACCAAATTATAATGGTTGATGGCTTGTTTTTTGGCATGATTCATTGATAATGTGAATAACCATTAAAACTTGCCGCTTATTTGGTAGTGATTGGCAAAAGACTACTTACTACCAATGCCATTTACTACTAAATAAGGTATGACTGTGCCCGCCTCTTCTACCCGTGCGCCGATAACACCAGCGCCTCTTCAGTCCTCAGACCTACCCAGCAGCCCGCCGCCAAGACCGAATCGTCCCAAGCCCAATCGCTTGAAGCTGACCTATGATATCTTGATGCTCATCGCCATCAGTATTGATTTATTTTTAATCAGTACTGACGCTATTTTGATGAGTAACTTTAGTAGTAATGCCGCGCAGTGGTTAAGTATGAGCGAGGCATTAAGCTGGTATCAAAACCATATTCATGACTCGTTACGGACAGCGGGCGGTTTTTTTACCCTATTCTTGATTGCCGAGTTGCTATTGCGCTGGGCAGTTGCTATTAAAGAAAAGGTGTATTACCGCTGGTTCTTTTTCCCTTTTGTGCATTGGTATGAAGTGTTAGGCTGTTTTCCGCAGTTGCGCGCGCTGCGTTTATTTCGCGCCGTGATTATCGGGCGCCGCTTATATCAGCTAGGTTATCAAGTACTGCCACAGCCGTGGATTAATCGCATTAATTTTTATATTAATTTGCTGTTAGAAGAGCTGTCTGATCGCGTCATCTTAACGACCATTCAGACTTTTCGTCAGCAGCTGACCGATCCCAAAACGCATAAATCTTTTATTGAATCCACCATTGCCCGCAATCGCAATGAGATTGAAGCGGCGATATTATCGCTACTGCGTAAAGAGTTGGCACCCAAACTCCAAGCACTGACCGAGTCATCGGGCGGCGGCACCATTATCGCCACTGAAATGGGCAATGCGATTAAAGAGGGGTTGGCCAATACGCCTGAACTACGCCGCTATCTGCGTATGATACCCATTGCTGGAACGTTAATTGAGTCGCAGCTACAACATGTCGGGCATAATATCGGCGAAAACGTGGTATATGCACTGAATGAGCGCCTGCTTGACGCCGAACGTATTGACGCGTTAATGGTTGCTATTGCCAGCGGCGTTGCTCAAATCGATACCGACAACAGCGCCCTTGATACATTAATCTCAAGCATCATCGCCGATGGTTTAGACGAATTTGAAGCCCAAATAAAAGTGCAGCAGTGGAAGCATCAAGACATGCTTAATTTGTAGTGTTTTGAATGAGAACCAGATTTTTTGACAATCATACTTTTGATATGCATATTTTTGAAGGCCACACTTTTAATAATTAGACTTTGATGCTATATGCCGAGGCAAAAACGGCACATTGAACACCGCAACACGACCATTTTTGAGGATGTATATTATGACGATTTCAGACAACAATCAGCAGGCGCTTGACTCACCTGAAATACCAGCTTTGGCATTTTATGGCAAAATGCTAACCTTTTCACGGCTGCAGTTTAGCACCGATGATTTTGCGGCGATTGCCAGCCAACTTGAAAGTACTCTGAGTAATAAAAATAGCAATATCCCTGTATTGATTGACAGTGAAGTCGAGCAGGATTTAGCAGCATTGGTAGAGCTGCTTTGGTCGTGGGGTTTGCAGCCTATCGGCGTGGTCACAGGCTTACTTGATGAGCAAGCACGTCAGCTACGCTTGGCGATATTTCCAGCGGATGGCAAACGTATCGAGCGTATTTTACCCAGTAAAAAAGCCACTACACAGTTAAGCCAAGTAGCGGCTTCTAAGGATAGCGCACAAACGACACCTGCGAACGATTCTGTCAGCTCTACTACCGATAATTCTGGCTCAGCTGTAAATAGTCAAGCTGCTGCCACTACCGAGGTAAATGCAACGACTGAAACCACCTTGACGGCAGAGACGCTTATCAGTGCCGAGCATATTACCAGCTTGATTTATGATCAAATGCTGCGCTCGGGACAAAGTCTCAACCATGTCGGTGGCGATTTGATTTTAACCAACAGTGTCAATAGCGGCGCTGAAGCGATTACTGACAATAACCTGCACGTTTATGGTCGCGCTCAAGGTCGTTTGGTCGCAGGCGCGACGGGTGATAAAGACGCGCGTATTTTCTGCCAAGTCTTTAATCCCTCTCTGGTCTCAGTTGCTGGCACGTATTGCTTACGTGATAACCTACCCGAGCACGTGATTGATAAATCGGTTGAAGTGCGTTATTTAGAAGGTCAGGGTTTAGTCTTTACGGTCATGGATAACGCTTAGGTTTTATTTGCTCTTTAGACGACTCAAAGGCGTCATTTCATCATTATCAGTTTGAATATATTTGATGATAGATGATAAATTGACGTCTAAATAGCATAATTAATATTATAGTAAGTTTACTTAACAAAACTGCGCTATGATGGATTGTTAGCTCTGCCACTATTTACGCTAGACTATAGGCGCGAATATTGAGCGCAGATAATAGAGGGCGCTTCGGCTCCCTATTTAGCTGATATAACCATTATCTGTAGGCAGCTTTTGTGCTTAAATACGCACTGGCTATAAGTTTTTATATATTTATGCTAGGCTTATGCTCGCAGATAGCACATCTTGGCTAGGTAAACGCCGAGCAATTGTGCTACTTTACATCTATACTGTTTCATCTAAAATGTTTTAATTAATAAATATCCCATCAATTCATAGGAGTGTGCCATTGTGGCGAAGATTGTTGTAATCACTTCGGGTAAAGGCGGTGTGGGCAAAACCACGACCAGCGCTTCTTTTGCCGCCGGTTTAGCATTACGTGGCTATAAGACAGTTGTTATCGATTTTGATGTAGGCTTACGTAATCTAGACTTGATTATGGGCTGCGAAAATCGAATTGTTTATGACTTTGTCGATGTTATCAATGGCAATGCCCGCCTGTCACAAGCGCTGGTAAAAGACAAGCAACTAGAAAATTTATATATCCTGCCTGCCAGTCAAACGCGTGATAAAGATGCATTGACAGACGACGGCGTTACAGAAGTCATGGATGAGTTGTCAAAGCAGTTTGACTATATTATCTGCGACTCGCCTGCTGGTATTGAGCGCGGTGCGCAGCTGGCGATGTATCATGCAGATGAAGCCATCATCGTCACCAACCCTGAAATCTCTTCGGTACGTGACTCGGACCGTATCATTGGTATCTTGCAAAGCCAAACCAAAAAAGTGATTGAAAATCAGGGCACGGTACGCGAGCATTTAATCATCACTCGCTACAACGCCGACCGTGCTGCCGCTAACGAGATGATGGATATCGATACCATCTCTAACGATATTTTAAAAGTGCCGTTACTTGGTGTGGTTCCTGAAAGCCATTCAGTGCTGGAAGCGTCTAACCATGGCGAGCCTGTGATTCATTATACCGACTCAGTGGCTGGTCAATGTTATGACGATATCGTCGCCCGTTTCTTAGGAGAAGAGCGTCCATTACGTCATATTGATGTGAAGAAAAAGAGTCTACTACAGCGCTGGTTTGGGGGTTAATGATGAGTAAGAAAAAAGGATTTTGGAGTAGCCTATTTGGTACGGATGACAGCAGCAGTGCTGGCAGTGCTAATATGGCAACTGAGCGCTTAAAAGTTATTGTTGCAAGTGAAAATCGCTTGAATAATCGCTTGACCACTGACCGTATCGAAAAAATGAAACGTGAAATACTAGAAGTGGTTAATAAGTACGTCAACGGTGTACAGATTGATGATGTTAATATCAACCATCGCTCTGAAGATAGCCTCGATGTGCTTGAGATGAATATCAGTTTACCTGAACATAAAAAGTAAATGACATAACTTTATAGTATAGCGTTTGATTATATAAATACTGGTACGAAAAAAGCCCTAAGTATTAGACTTAGGGCTTTTTTATACGCGCTCTTCCCATTTTTAAGTCGTTATTTTATACGCGCCATAATATTGTCTTTTTTGATAAATTGATGATATAGCGCGGCGCCAATATGCATCAAAGTAAAAACAATTATCATCGGCCACAAAATATCGGTATGCCAGTCATTAAAAAGCCGTGCCAACCCTCTATCGGGGGTGACAAAGACAGGGATTTGAAATAAACCAAAGACGTCAACTGCTCGGCCGCCATATACCGACATCAGTAGTCCTGCCATAGGCATCGCAATTAATAACGCATATAAAGCAAAGTGGGATAATTGTGCAAGCAGCATTTGCCATTTTGGCATTGCCAACGCTGGCGGTGCTTTAGTAAAAATACGGCTGATCACGCGGGCAATCATCCAAAACAACAAACTGACCCCAAATGCCTTGTGTAATCCGATATAGACCTTACTATCAAGATTGTCATATAACAGTATCATGATCCAAGTGATCAGTAATAATATGGCGCTAACCCAATGAAAGATTCGACTAGCAACCGACCACTTTGTCAGATTTGAATGGATATTATTCATAGTATATTTTATCGCTTCCTATTCATCGATACTTATAGGCGCTGGCTGATACGGATCAAATGACAGTGTTAAAAACCTACTAGCTGGTAACGGGCAAATAAACATAATAACTATTTGTGCCAGCTCAAGGCTAATAACTTTTTTTAAAGCTAACACTAGAGTCCATGATAAAAAGCGTAACCATGAGCAAATTAGCTATCTAAGTCAACCAATTGATGGGCGATTTTATCCAAATCTGGCACCATGTAAACCGTATCATCAATCATCACCGCTTGGAAAAGGTAGGATAGCACAACATCTTCTTGGACGCGCTGCTGAACGGTATCAGTTTTGCTGTCGGTTTTGATAAAGTGCTCAGGCAAGTCGATATCTTTGACGTCGGAGATACGCGCCTGTAGTTGGCGGAGCTCGCCTGCTGTCTGTAGCGCGATACGATGCGCGGTGGTATTGCCTTCTAAGACAATCATCTTTTCTGGCGTTTGATGGCGCGGTAGTAGATGGAACACAGCGACTTCTTGTTGTTGCCACTCATACGTCCATGTATGTTCACTATACTCATCGACACTTAAAATCAAACTACTAGGGATAAGCCAATCCGGTTGTTCGGCTGCTGGAACAATCGTTACGTCGAGCATACCATTGTTGGTGGTCAATAAGCTCACGGCTTCAAATGAGTGCTTTAGAATCTGTTTCATATGTCGCTCACAATAAATGACTCTGAAGAGGCGGGCATCGCCCTTTCAGCAATATAATGGGTAAGTTTTTCTGCTAAGGCTTTGGGACTGCCAACAAACTGACAATAACCTGAATCAATAATAGCTTGCGGCTGACTTGGACAAGCGCTTGAGATTGGGTCTTGCGCCCACAATTGACTGTCATTGTCTTGGATTAAGTCCAAATACTGCGAACCATCATTTCCCATCCCAGAGAAAATAATATTGATAAGCTCACTGCCATAAACATCACTGGTATTTTTCAGGATTTGACCGATAGCGGGCTTATAATCGCCCTCCCACGCTTGATCTATTAAGATAATACGACCAGTTGAATCGCAAACAATTTGTTTATCAATGGGTACAATAAGGCATTGCCCGCCGCGCAAACGCTGTGATGAGGTAATCAGCTGACAGCGCCAGTCATTATGGCGATTGAGTATGCGTGGTAGCGTACCTATCATCGCTTGGTTAAAATGATGAGCCAGTAAAATACTCACAGGCAAGGCTGGTGACAAATGATCTAAAAATTCTGGTGGTGTATCAAAAAGTATGCTGAGGAATTGAAGGAGGGGTGACAGCCGAAGCAAGATGATATATTTGAGGTTATGAAGACACAAATAGAAATCAATTGCCCCGACTGTCACAGTTCCAGTTTAAAGAAGAATGGCATAAAAAGCTATGGCAAGCAGAATTACCAATGTAAGGACTGCAAACGCCAGTTTATTGGCGATCATGCCTTAACTTATAAAGGCAATAACTGTCGCTTGAGGCATCGATTACGTCGAGCCGTTAGAAAAACCTGTTGTTTCTCAAAAAAGCTTGATAATCACTTTAAAGTATTCGATCTGGTGTTCTTTTATGTCAATTATGGCTATGTCTGATGCCAGCATACTTTTTAGAACACCACCTAATATTTTTATAGCAGGTCTTTAACGGGCTGCTATTCACGTTACTGATTATTTAGCGATACTGGTTAATCGCCTCAAAAAGCTCATCTTTACTAAATGGCTTGGTCAAATACTCATCAGAACCAACAATGCGCCCGCGAGCTTTATCAAACAAACCATCTTTCGATGACAACATAATCACCGGTTTGCTCGCATAATCTGGATTATTTTTTATCAAGGCACAAGTCTGATAACCATCTAAACGCGGCATCATAATATCTACGAAAATGATATCTGGATTGTTATCAACAATCTTCGCTAAGGCATCAAAACCGTCAATCGCGGTGACGACTTCACAACCTGCTTTTTGCAATAAAGTTTCTGCGGTACGGCGAATGGTTTTTGAGTCATCGATTACCATTCAAAATCAGTAAATAAGAGTAATCATTTCACCGCCTCATAATTCCCTATATAATAAAAATTCGTTGACAAGGGTGATCGCTATGACAGGTTTTATAGATTTAAGGCGTTTGAGGGCTAAATTTTCAAGCACCATACTTTTAGCTTTTAGCCCATTAAAAAAGAGTGCGTATCTTTTGGGCGCGGCGCTGCTTATCGCCTGCCAGCCCTCCCCGCCTACGTCAGAACCTGTCACAGCTGAAAATAGCGAGGCCTTTGACACGCCCCTGCTCATACGTGCTGATAGCATTACGATGACCCCTGATCATATCCTAAGCGTCAAACCAACCCGTTATCAGCCGAGCCTTGGCTTAGAAGGTGAGATTGAGCCTATCAAACAGGTAAACCTAATTGCTGCCCAAGCACTGACGGTAGAGCAGGTGTTGGTGAAAAAAAATCAACGGGTCGAAAAAGGCGCACCATTATTCACCGTTCGACGGCAAGCAGCGCCTATTGAATCAACAGAGTCATCTGAACAAGCCGATGATGAAGTAGCAACTTCCTTAGAAGTAGAAGATGAAGTAGTAGATAATAAAGGTGCGGCCACTGAACCAAAACCGTCTGCCGTCAACAGTACTCAAGCGGCGCCAAAAGATTCCACTGCTAAGAATTCAGATAACATAAAACCCAGTACAGAAAAAAATGGTGAGGATGTTAAAGGAAATTCTGCTAGTGCTAGCAATAACGACTTAGACAATAACCAAGCTTCTAAGCATACAGAAACGGCGAATAATTTGATAACGGTACGGGCAAGCTTCGCAGGTCATATCGAAAAGCTATACGTCAAAAGCGGCCAACAAGTAGCACCGCGTCAACCTCTTTTAAAGCTTAGCGACGGGACGGAGCTGCATTTTAGCGCAAGCTTACCGATTGAAGCCAAATCACAAATCTCCGTTGGACAAACGGTTAACTTCACGGCGGAAGGCTTGATAGATAAATTTACCGGTCAGGTCAGTAAGCTGACAGTCACTGAGTTACCAAAGCAGCTATTGGTTTATGTCAATGTGGTTGATAATGAAGTCAGTCGCAACCAAATACGACCTGATATGCAGGTGACTGGGCGCGTTGACTACGGACAAATAGAAGTTGGAACCATTGTTCCTAAGCGCGCGCTGCACAATGTTGACCTAACCGTGCTGCACAAACCGCCTTATAAGCCGCTGCGTCCTTTGCATGCTAACGTTTGGATTATCAAACAAGACCAGCGTTTGACGCGCCAGCCCGTCGAAGTTATCGAGTATGACCCCTTGACTAAGCAGTATTTAATTGCCGGTATTACCAATGACAGTTTGATTTGCTTGGCAAACTTACCGGTGGAATCTGAAGGAAAAAAGGCGGTAGTTTCATAAGCGCCAAAGCTCGTAGTTACATTGTGTAGAAACATTAACAAAGCCTATCTTGTTTAATAACATCCTGTTTAGGCAATATAGCGTAAACTAATAGGGATTACGCTTTGAGTGAGAATGAACTAAGAGTTAAGGGCTTTGAAAATTTAGGGCGTGCTTATTTACAAAAACAGTTTTATAAAGACAGCATTTGTAGATAGGCACTTTTAAAGCAGTATTTTTAAACAGCATTTTAAACAAACTATAACAACAACTAGAGGAAAAATTATGAGTAAGCAAATTTTATTAATTGAAGACGATCCAGATTTAGCCGAATTAATCAGCGATTATCTGACCATGAACTATTATGATGTACATCATGCAGGACTAGGTCAAGAAGGTTTGGACTTGTTAGACGCTAAAGAGCGTGACATCGATTTGGTGGTGCTAGATTTGATGCTGCCTGATATGGATGGCATGCAAGTTTGCCAAAAGATACGTGGCAACAAAAACAACATGACCAATAAAGTGCCGATTATTATGCTAACGGCGAAAGGCGATACCACAGACCGTGTATTAGGTTTAGAGATGGGCGCCGATGATTATATTGCCAAACCCTTTGAGCCGCGCGAACTACTCGCGCGTATTCGTGCCGTCATTCGTCGTCATGAGCAGCCAAATCAAGCTGACAGCCAGTCAGATAGTTTAACGTTTGGGCGCCTAAGCGTTTTTCCTGACAGTCATGAAGTCACTATCGATGATCAACCAGTCCGTTTGACGACGCATCAATTTCAGCTGCTGCATTACTTTGCTACCCACTCGGGCAAAGTGTTAAACCGTGAGCAATTATGGCAAGCGATGCCAAACGATGATAGCTCGGATAATATTGATCGCGCCATTGACGTGCATATTTCGCGCTTGCGTGCGTTAATCGAAGACAATCCGCGCCAGCCAAAACGTATCATTACCGTACGCGGTGTGGGTTATCAATTCGCTACCGATCAGGTATAGTTAGCACATGCAATCAAACGCTATTAAACTAAGCCCGTATTGCGATAAACTTATTAAAATAAAATGAATAAAATGGTTATAAGCGTTTGATAATAGAGATGATTTAATGCAACAACTGGGTTTTCGTTCCGTATTTGCCAAACTATTTGCCAGTGTCATGCTGGCACTTATTTTATTTGCGGTAGCGATGGTGTTATTGACCCAGTTGGTACATGACAAAGACGCTGGTATTCGTTCAGAAATCTTAGCCACGCAAATTTTGGGTCAAGTCGACCCATTTTTGCATGAGCTAAATATTGCTGTCAGTAAAGACAACCGTTTACAAGCGCGCTTTATGCTAGCGGTGGTCAAGAAAAGCTTTGATATTTTTGATGAATCACTGCAAGCAAAAATGGGCCTATATGACAATGAAGGTCATTTGCTCATGCAAAGCGACAACAGCGATTTGCCATTAGAATTGCCTGCGCCGCCCTCGCTATTAGCGCGCGTCTTTCCCTCATTTGCCGAAACCTCCCCAACCAAGCAAGCCCAAGTTTATAGTAGCACCGGCTATACGCTATTATACGAATCACGCCTGCCGCCTAAAAAACCTGTCCTCTCTGCCGCCTTAAATTTATTTACTGGTACGCTATTGCTGCTGCTTATCATGGCAGGGGTGCTTTGGTGGATTGCGCGTACCATTACTTGGCGTATCAATCAGATGAGCCAACAAATGGCGCAATTGGGCGACGGCGACTTTACGGTGCGAGTCAATGCCCGCGGTAATGATGAGATTGCATCGCTTGCGCGCGGCTTTAACCAAGCAGCACAAAAAATTGAACACCTAATCAATGCCAATAACCTGCTATTGGCGCACGCCTCGCACGAGCTGCGTACGCCCATCACCCGTATTCGCTTACAGATTGAGATGATGGATATGCTGGCGGGTGCATTGCCGAGTGATACCAAAGAAAAATTTGATAAGCGTGCCCAAGCTATCAATCGCGATTTGTCTGGATTAAACGATTTGGTCGAGAGTATTTTGCTGGTCAGTCGTTTAGATGCTGGACACGCGCTACAACAAGTTGAGCATTTGGACTTATATGATTTAGTAAACCAAGAACGCCAGCATTATCCTCAAGCAACCTTGATTGGCGAGCATATCGTTATTGATGGCCAATCGTCAATGCTGACCCATTTAATTCGTAACCTATTGACCAATGCTATGTTGCACGGCAAGCCGCCAGTTACGGTATTACTTTACGGTGTGCAAACGCTGGATGAAGCCGACGCTATTCCTGATTATCTTTTGCAAACCATACTGTGCAGCAGCTTTGTCGATTATAACAGCCCAGACTTTGATTACGATGAAGAAGCGCCTCATAGTAACCATGCGCTTGAAACCAGTCAAAATGTACAACCAAATGATGACGCCACAATTACTAACGATAATATTGTTCCTAGCGATAATAAAGCCACCTCAACATCAACTTCGACAGAAGAAGCATCGACCGCAGCGTTATTACCAGCGCCAGTGATTTATAAAAATGGTGAAAGCATCACTGTGGATGCTGAGATTGATGGCAATACGAATAGTGATAACAGCACAGATACTGATAAATCAGCGACGGCAAAAACTATTGACTCATCTAATGAGCGAAACAATGACCTAAGTAGCACCACTGAGACCGAAGCCGTTGTTGAACCGTCGTTATTACTTACCTATCAGCGCTTTACTACCGATTTGACAGAAAAAATTAAGAAAGTTATTTGGCGCGCGGTTCCTGAACAACAAGAAACATCCATCGACGACATCGATGACAAGACTATCAATAAACAGATAGAAGAAGCGGATAAAAGCGTTAGTACTGAGAAGGATGACGCCAAAAGTGCCTCCAAAGACAATAATAAAGAAAACAGTAATAAAGAAAACGGCGACACGGCAAACGCTACCCGCAAAGAGGGCATATTTAGTAAGCATCTCAAAAAGCCGAAAGCTGAGCCAACACGCCCGCTACCGAAATTTGCGGTGCTGGCGGTGATTGATGAAGGCGAAGGTATCCCCGAAAATAAACGCGAAGAAGTCTTTAGCCCCTTTGTACGCTTACAGCAAAAAAACAAAGGCTCAGGGCTTGGCTTGTCGTTGGTTGCTCAAATAGTAACGGCGCACCAAGGCCGTATCATTACAGATACCATCAATGGTCATACGCGATTTTTAGTGGTATTACCCGTTAAGCACGACCCTCATTATCAGCATGACAGCCGTCACTAATCTCATCAGCTAACCAAGCTACAGCCAAGATTATCCGTTAATCATGGATGTCCATATCCAAAACGCTGCATAATATGCTATATTAGCGCCCCTTATTATAGGGTTATTGAAGGTTGATTTTAATTTGCGCACAAATACGCAAAAGAGCCTGCAACCGCTTCATAGCCATTAAAATATTTATTAAATTTTGAGCATTCCATGAGTGACATGATTGTCTTAAACGATGTGACCAAAAGCTTTTTAAGCGACCGGTCTATAAAAGATAAAGACGGCAAGCCACATTGGTTTACTGCGGTTGAGCCGACATCTTTAACGGTAAAACAAGGCGAAATCTTTGGTTTAATGGGTTATTCGGGCGCGGGTAAGTCTACCTTATTGCGCCTAATTAATTTACTTGAGCGCCCAGATTCCGGTCAAGTCATCATAGATGGTACCGATTTGACCACCTTATCGGCCAGTGATTTACGTATCGCTCGCCACAATATCGGTATGATTTTTCAGCAGTTTAACCTGATGTCCAATCGTACTGTCTATGATAATGTCGCCTTTAACTTAACGGTGGCAGGTTATCCGCGCGCCGATATTTATAAGCGGGTGATGGACTGCTTAGAAATCGTCGATTTGACCGACCGTGCTGGGCACTATCCTGCGCAGCTATCAGGCGGACAAAAACAGCGTGTTGGTATCGCCCGTGCGATCGCGCCGAGCCCAAAAGTATTATTGGCTGATGAGCCGACCAGTGCGCTTGATCCTTCAACCACGCGCAGCTTATTGACTTGTCTGCGTGATATTAATGAGCAGCTTGGCGTCACCATTGTCATCGTCACCCATGAGATGAGCGTCATTCGTAGGCTATGCGACCGCGCCGCGTTGTTACATCAAGGGCAGTTGCTCGAGGTTGCCGATATCCGCGACGGTCTGATTCAGGCCACGACCCCGATTGGTAAAGGCTTGGTTCATGAAGATTAAGAGGCAGGAGAATAGACATGTTAACTGGTGCTGAATTATCCGCCTCATTGGACAAGCTGCTTGCGCTACGTAAAGAAATTTTGCAGGCGTTTGTAGATACCTTTATTATGCTAGGTATCTCAACGACGGTCGCCATCGTCATCGGCGGTCTGTTTGGGGTATTCTTGTTTTTATCCAGTGATCGGCAGTTTTTGCAAAATAAAACCTTGTATGGTGTCCTTGGTGCGATCACCAACTTTATGCGCGCCTTCCCGTTTGTGATTTTGATGATTGCCATGAGTCCTTTTACCAAAGCCATCGTTGGTACTGGTATTGGACCGATTGCTGCATCACTAGTACTGGCGATTGCCGGTTCCTTTTACTTTGCGCGTCTGGTCGAGCAAAATCTGCGCGAAGTACCACGCGGCATTATTGAAGCAACGGAATCGATGGGCGCCCGCCCCTTGACCATCATCAAAGTATTGCTCAATGAAGCACGCTCGGGTTTGGTGTTGTCTGTGACCATTTTATGTATCAGCTTACTGTCGTTTTCGGCGGCGGCAGGTATGATTGGTGGTGGCGGTTTGGGCGATTTGGCCATTCGTTATGGTTACTATCGTTATCAAACTGAGGTGATGGTCTTTATCGTCGTGATGCTATCGATTATGGTTATCGGTATTCAGGCGTCTGGTAATTGGATCGCCACCCGTTTGGATAAACGTTAAGGCAAAAACTTAGACTTCACCCTCTCTATTATGGTGATTTCACCTTTTATTTTGAGAGGCAAAGACTGTTTAATATGAATAATACTCAAGGTTTAATGCCGATTCATCCTAAGCAAATGCTTGACTTTGTAACTGATTCCCTTTAATTTTGATACTATCTTAACAGCCTTTAACTTAGCAGCATTACTATTCATAATGTTGCTTTTTTAATGCGGATTTTTACTGTTGACATTTAATCCCTATTCCCTCCCCCTTATTAAGGAAGTTTCATGAAATTAACAGATATCAGCCGTCAACTCGCGACCGCATTGGCCACCGTTGGCGTATCAGGCCTTGTATTGGTCGGTTGCAACAACTCATCAGCGCCAGAAGCTAGCAAAGAGCCAGTCACTGAAGGTGCTACTGAATCAACGACGACAGAAACGGCAGCGGGCAACGATATCGATCCTGAACATAGCAAGATTGTGATCGGTACCACTGAAGGCGATTTTGCTGATATGGTTCGTAACCAAGTAAAAAGCTCGTTAGAAGCGCAAGGCTATGAAGTTGAGCTGGTCACCTTTACTGATTATGTACGTCCAAACATTGCTTTAGCTGATGGCGATTTAGACATCAATGTCTTCCAGCATAAGCCTTATCTTGATACCTTTAAAAAAGAGAACAATCTTGATTTGGTTGAAGTTTTCCAAGTGCCTACTGCGCCACTTGGCATCTATACTGGTAAAAAGACCAAGCTTGACGAAGCCTACAAAGGCATGAGCGTTTCTGCGCCTAATGACCCAAGTAACTTTGCTCGTGCATTGGTCATGATGGATGAGCTTGGCTGGATCACGCTAAAAGACAATATCGATCCACTGACCGCCTCAAAAGCTGATATCGCTGATAATAGCAAATACGACATCAAAATCGTTGAGCTAGAAGCAGCCCAGCTGCCACGTGCGCGTGATGAAGTAGACTTTGCTGTTATCAATGGCAACTACGCGACCGATGCGGGTATTAAGCTGACTGAAGCGCTATTTCAAGAGCCAAGCTTTGCTTATGTCAACTGGTCTGCCATCAAAACTGCGGATAAAGACAAAAAATGGGTCAAAGACGTGACCAACGCTTATAACTCAGACGCCTTTAAAAAGTATGCTCATGATAGCTTCCCAGGCTACAAATACCCAAAAATCTGGGGTGAGAACACTGCTACAGCCCCTGCAACCGCTGCTCCTACAACAGATACTGCACCAGTTACCGAAGCTGCTGCTCAATAGTTAATATTAACCATTGTAAAAACGATTAATTCGGATAAATAAAACGTTTTTACAGTTAAAATTGCCTTAATTTGAAAAAGCCCATTATTTTGAATAGTGGGCTTTTTTGCTCTTAAATTTTATTGAATGGGTACAATCAACGACTCGCAATGACGTTACAGCCTGTTTGTGGTTTGTAGGAAAGCGTCACCTGCTCTTTCACTTAGCCTATTTTCTTTTTATAGTGGCTAAGCCTAATAGAGAATGTGCCTTAATATAAGCTTTGATTTAATAAAAATCGACGCTTAATAAAATCTAAGAAACTTATATGTCTGCTCAAATTCTCTATTAATAACGATAAGAACCATTAATAAATCACAAAAAAACAAGGATAATAATATGCGTGCTAAAACTTATAATATTCGCACCGCTGGACAAGCGAACATTCCGGTACTCGGACTGGGTACATGGCAATCAACGGGACAAGACTGTATCGATGTGGTCAGCCAGGGGCTACAAATGGGCTATGAGCATATTGATACTGCCCAAGCTTATGATAATGAAGTTGAGGTGGGAAAAGGCATTAAGCAATCAGGCGTCGCGCGTGATAAGTTCTTTTTAACGACGAAAATATTTCCTGATGACATGAAGTTTGAACCAGAAAAACTTATCGCTGCGGCCAAGCGCTCGCTAGAAAACTTAGATACTGATTATGTTGATTTACTGCTGCTGCATTGGCCTGATGATCGGGTGCCTTTGTCTGAAACGATGCCAGCGCTTTGCGAGCTACAAAAACAAGGGCTGACTCGTAATATTGGGGTATCTAACTTTAATATCGCCAATATTATCGAGGCTAAAAAATATGCTGATGTGCCGATTGCGGTTAATCAGGTTGAGTTTCATCCCTTTATTAAGCAAAACACCCTGCAGACTTTTTTAAACAATCACCATATTTTATTAGAAGCTTACTCGCCGCTTGCTCGTGGTGATGTGTTTGATAATGAAATCATTAAAGACATTGCTGATAAGCATGGGATTACACCAGCGCAAGTTTCACTAGCGTGGATTTTATCTGATAAGGCACGTATTGCCATTCCAAAAACCTCTAACCCCGACCATTTACAAGGCAACTTAGATGCTGTCAAGGTAACGCTCAGTGCGGATGAGCTTGAGAAAATCGGTAGCTTAGCGCGTAGCGATGGGCGTAAAATTAAGCATCCAGATTATTCACCAGAATGGGATGATTAGTAAGCTATAGTAATGTAAAAATGAAAATAAGCACAAAAAAGCCAGTGATAAAGGTCACTGGCTTTTTTTATGTTTAATACTTTTTACGATAACTATTAATAATTGTATTGTCAGCGTTGTTACTGCTGCAAAGTATCGGTCTTATGCACTTTTTCGGCAGGATTGTATTGCTCAGAAGAAGGTATGGCGCCGTTACGATTGTTTTCTTTCATCGATTTGGCCACTTCTGGCGGCATATAGTTTTCATCATGCTTGGCCAATACTTCGCCTGCGACAAAGGTATCACCTTGCATTTTACCCGTTGCTACCACGCCTGAGTTTTCAGCGAATAAATCTGGCAATATACCTTGATAGGTCACCGGCACGGTTGATTCAAAGTCGGTGATCGCAAACTCCACGCTTAACGGGTCGTCTGGCGCACGTTGGACACTACCGGCAACGACCATACCACCAGCGCGGATACGCTTATCCTGAGGCGCTTCACCTTGCGCAATGGCGGTGGCGTCAAAGTAGTAATCGGTCTGTTGCCCAATGGCATAAATCACCAATACCACGGCAATCGCCGCCCCTGCAAGCGTAAACATAACCCACATCAGTTTTTTGCGACGAACTGCGTTCATACCACTACCTCATTGATGAGTCGCTGTTCTACAAACCACTCGTCTGCAAAACAGAAAATATTAAAGAAATGCTTATTGGACTGACTTAATGATAAGCCCGTCTAACCGTACTTTTCTAATACCTATATGGTAGCATTTTTTGCCCAAATCAATAAGCCCCCCTAGCAACCGATGCGGTCATATATTTACCAGTAAGGCATTATTATTTGATAGGCTAAAAATTTGATATTAAAAAGAATTTTTTAAGAAGATTTGTTTAGGATGGTTGTTTGGTTTTAGAATTAGGGGTCTTGGCAGCGCGCTGTGCTTGACGAGCTTGCTGAATGGATAGCTGCTTGATAAGCGCTTGGCGTTGACGGCGGCTATAAATAATAAAAAACAGCATCACGCCAACCGTAATTGCCCAGCATGACCAGACAAACACGCCATGCTCACCCATGGCAACAAACTCAGAGACGCTATAAAAGTAAGGCTGCATTTTATTTCCCTAGCCGTTATTTGCTTGGTTTATGGTTGTATTTTAGGATTATTTATTTTGGCTACGAACGTATTCTTTGACCCATGCTTTGCCTTGGTCGCGATATAAAATCAGGGTATTGGTCCGATAAATGGCCAATGAAGCGACCAGTAAATAACTACCAATAATCATCAGTAGTAAGGGCAGCCACATATCTGCCGACATTTTTGGTGCCGCCGTCAGGGTAAAGGTTGAACCTTGGTGCAAAGTATTCCACCACTGCACCGAGTACTTAATAATAGGCAAGTTTACCGCGCCAACGATAGACAAAATAGCGGCCGCTTTACCGCGATTGGCGGTATGTTCAAAGGCGGCAAACAACGCCATTACTCCAGCGTATAAAAACGCCAAAATGAGCATAGACGTCAAGCGTGCATCCCAAACCCAATACGTCCCCCACGTCGGTTTTGCCCAAATAGAACCGGTCAATAAACTAATCACACAAAGCAAAAACCCCATCGGAGCCAGTGCCTGAGCTACAAGGCTTGCGGTCTTAATTTTCCATACCAGATAAATAACACCCAGTACCGCTAAGGCAAAATAAATAGAGATAGCGAGACTAGCAGCGGGTACATGGATAAAAATAATGCGATAGCTATTACCTTGCAAATAATCCGGCGGCGCAAATGCCAAGCCCCAAACGCTACCGATGAGCAGACAGAGACCGGCTAATATCGCGAGCCACTTAACCCAAGGCGCAAAGATACGAAAAAACTGCTTGGTACCCACAGTGGTCAAAAAGACCTGCCAAATGCGTTGCCACAGGCTAGGAGATGAGACATTATTCAGGTTGGGCATGGGAATAAACCTATTGCGCAGCTGGTGATTATCGAGTAAAACGCATGATTCATACGCCTACCCGCTAACTTGCTGACGTTAAACGCTGGATAGAATCTACACGTGATTATTTGTTGAATAGCCTATTATAGCAAAGTTGCCAGTTTTCATCATGCTGTTAAGATAAAGGGCTTTCATCAGAAAAGGTATATAGTCGATACTAAATGAAATGGATAGGCAATACTATGCCGCGTGACTGGTGCAAATTTTTCTTGCTTGCTGTGCCTACGCCGACAGAGGCGACGAAAAATTTATCCCAGCCCCGCTGCCTCTTTTCAATATTGACCTGAATATAACATGCCAGCATTGATTGTTAATTTAACCATGCCATTTTTAAGGTCAGGGCAATCACCCATGGCATCACCAGTACCGAAATAATGCTACCTGCTAATAATAACGCTAAAATCGGCAAGCCGTTGAGACCTGTGGCAAATAAATCAACCGCACCAGTCGCAAAAATCAATACCGGTAGTTGCATCGGTAAGGCAATCAAAGGTACCAGCACCGCGCCGTTTTTTAGTGATAACGTCAAACTACTGGCGACTGCTGACAACATAAGCAGCATCGGACTGCCAGTGATAATAGATGCCATCAATATCCACGCCTCAAACCAGCTCAACTGAAATAAAGGCACAGCAAGCAAACTTAATGCTGCCACGATACCGCTACTAAAAATCCAATGGATGACCAAGCGAATCAGCACCCATAACGGCAGCGACGCTTTGGCGACGACCAATTGTGCCAGCGTACCATTATCAAAGGCAGGCTTAAATAAACCATCGACACCCATTACCAATGACAATAGAGCGGCAATCCAAACTGCTGAAACCCCAAGGCGTTGCAGTAAAGCAGGTTCGCTACCAACCGCTAGTGGAAATAAGGTAATAATCACTAAAAACAATACCAGAGGATATAACCACTGCACCGCGCCTTGCTGCTTGACCTGCCATTCGCGGCGCCAAAGCTGCATAAAACTGATACCGCGTGCAGCAGCTCCACTAGCATTTGCAGTATTAGCATCCGAGCTTGTATTCACGGTTTTTACTGCACTGTCTGTGTCTATCATTTATTGGCTCTTCCACTCATGCTTGTCGCACTTATATTGACGTTTGTCGCAGTTAGATTGATGTTTATGGCAGTTATATTGATAGCATTTACACCATATAATCGGACAAATCGAGCACTTGATTGGCAACGCCGACGGCTTGGTGACTAGTCATTAGTATCGCACCGCCAGCCGTAGCAAATTCGCGCAACCTATCTTCCATGCGTGCTACCATATCGACGTCAAGCGCGGTAAATGGCTCATCGAGTAGCCATAAAGGCGTGACCTCAGGTGTTAATAAGTAAAGCCGTGCAAGGGTAATGCGCCGTGTTTGCCCCGCAGACAAATGGCTTGAGCTGATGGTCTCAAACCCTTGTAACCCTACCCACGTAAGGGCGTCATCGATATCAGCTGTACTTGGGCTAATGCCATATAAATTAAGCAAAAAAGTGAGGTTTTGGGCGACGGTCAGGTTTGGATGAATGCCCAATTGATGCGATACATATAAAGGCTGCTCGGGCAAACTTATTGCTCCTTGATAAATAACTTCACCGCTCAGCACGGGCAATAATCCAGCCAATTGCATCAGTAGCGTCGTTTTGCCAGTACCATTAGCACCGACTAAATGACAAATGCTGCCCGTAGCAAGATTGAGCGTCACGCCTTCACATAAAGGGATCTCACCGCGCTGAACCGTTAGCTTATCAAGCGCAAGTAAAGCTGTATTCAGAGCCGTCATCCAAACCTCTCATTTATTTATTAAGCAGCAGGCAATATTCATCACAAACACCGCTGACGTTCGTGGCATAATACCTTATGCTTACTTTAACCCCACAGTATAACAAATTGTCGATTACTATGACCTCAAAACCTACGCAGACTTCAAAAGATAGCCAAAATTTAGACACTCAAAGTGCTACGAGCACCAACCTAACGCTCGACAGCTTAATCGAGGCGCAAGTTGCCTTTATGCAGCAATGGCTGCATGCGCAAGCCCAGCCGTTAACAACACAGGCTTGGCAGTGGTTTGGCGAGCAGCCATTAAGCAAATATATCAGCAGCGATGATTTACAACACCTTATTAATGACTGGTTTCTTAAGCAGCCGCTAAGCGAGGTAGTACGACGCGATATTCGTGATATTTTGCATACTATTATTTATCATCCGGTTAATGATAATGTACCTTTATCAGAATTAGTCGATGACAGCCAAGTTGAGATTTTAGCCAGCTATGTCGGCAGTCATGAAGAGCAGCGTAATATCTTGGTACATACGTTGGTTGGCAATGAAACCTTTGCTGATTTATTGACGCAAACGCTGTATCACGCTATCAACGACTTTATGGAAACCACGCTAGATAAAGCGGGCCCTGCTGGTAAACTGATGAAACTTGGGCGCAGCTCGTTTGAAAAAGCCACCAATCGCAATCTTGATGAAAAATTGCAGTCCTACCTGCATCGCAATATTAAAGACTTAACACGCCGAGCAGAAGCCAACGCTCAAGCGCATTTATCCAACGAAGAGGTTGCGCGCTTATTGGTCTCCGGTTGGGGGCGCATCAAAGAAAAACCAATCAGCGAAATCCAAACTTATCTACGCGATGAGCCTAACGATAGCAGTATCGCGCATATTGAAAACAGCATCCAACAAAGCTATAACCGGCTGCGCCTATCGCCTTACTTGCACAGCCTTGTGGCAGCAAGCGTCGATACTTGGTATACCAACCATCAGGATGATAGTATCGCCACTATTGCGGCAAGTTTACACGTCGATGAGCAGGCAATAACGCAATTGAGTACTGCCCTGCTCCCTGTCATCACGGACGCTCTTGAAAGCTTATGGTTTACGGCGCATATAACAGAGATGCTGCAAGCGTTTTACGCCCAGCCGAGTATCAAAGCAGGACTGGTATTTGGCAGCAATTAATCTGCTGTTTTAGCGTACGGTTTTCTCTAAAATTTTATTATTCACCCTTTATTAGTCAGCTATTATCTATGAGCCAATCTTCTAAACTCAGCTTATGGCAAAGAATCAAGCAGTTGCTTAGTATGGCAGCTGAACAGGCTACTATTGACGACACGAAGATTGATAACGACTTGGACTCGGACTTAAGTTCAGATTCAAGTCTGACAAAACAGGATAAAAACAACGCTTATCCTTTAGAAAATGAAGGTGATAGTAATAAAGATAATGGTATAGAAAGCTGTCTTAAAGACGCTAAAGGTAATAAAAACGATGATACGGATATTAGCGGCTCTAGCACTGACTTAAACCATAATGTGAACCGTAGCGCAAACCACAGCGTTGATAACCACGTTGATAATCACTTCGATGAGGTTATTTATAGCAGCCTTAGTAGCAATCTTGATAGTCGCTTAGATAGCAGCACTGATACTGACGCTTATTTTGATTTTGATAATGACATCGACAGCATGACGCAGCAAAATGCGCTCAATGACACTCCCATTGTCAATTATCTTAAGCAGTATTTTGACGAGCAACAATGGCATTATAACCATTATCGACCCAAAAGCAGTGACAGCGACAATAATGACAGCCAGCAATCACACTATTTGTCTTTTAGAATGCGTAATAAAAAGCTTGATTGCGGCTATCTGTTTCGCGTGCAAGAACATAACAACCTATTGGCCGTCTATGGTATCTTGCCGTTCTTAATACCCGAAAGCCATCAAAGTGCTGCGATGTTACTGATTACCCAAATCAATTACGACATGCTGATTGGCAACCTCGAAATGGATATCAATGATGGCGAAATACGCTACAAAAACGCCATCGATGTCGAAGCGGTCGGTATGGATGAAAGTACCATTGAGCACTTATTACAAAGCGTCATCGCGATGACCACGGTGACTTATGAGATATTTAGTGAATTGGTCAACAATCAAAATCCTGCTACAGAGTTGCAAGAGCTATTGATGGCGCTATATCGACAAGAGGATGCGCGCACCTTTTTCTTACCCACGCAATTTGTTCAGTAATCCATTGCGCAAACTCAGTATTTGTCGCTCTTACAATTACTCACCAACCCCCTACATTCAAAACGCTTAAATCTCTCTATTCTTTTACCTTCTGTTCTTAAATTACTTTTTAAAAGACATACGTTAATACTATGCTAAAAATTGCTTACTCGGACATTTTTCGTTATTCCGTACCCGAAAAACACCGCTTCCCCATGCAAAAATATACCATGATTCCTGAGCGCTTACTGGCCGAAGGAACCATCACTAGCGATAATTTCTTTGCCCCAAAACGTCTAAGCGAAGAGGAAATTTCAACCACGCATACTGCGGATTATTGGCAGCAGCTTAAGACCCAGACCTTACCACGCAAAGAAGCGCGCGCCATTGGCTTTGAGATGACGCCAGAATTGGTAGAGCGCGGGCGTTATATTGCCCATGCCACTTATGAATGTGCGTTATTCGCCCAGCAATATGGCGTGGCGATGAATGTCGCTGGTGGCACCCATCATGCCTTTGCCAATCATGGTGAGGGATTCTGCGTTTTTAATGATGTTTGTATCGCCAGCAATTTATTATTAAATCGTGGACAGGCGCAAAGAATCTTAATAGTTGATTTAGACGTCCATCAAGGTAACGGCAATGCCAGTATCATGGCGGATGAGCCGCGCGTTTTTGTCTTTAGTATGCATGGCGCGAAAAACTACCCATTTCGCAAACAAGTATCAGACTTAGATATCGAACTGGATAATGATACGGGTGATGTAGAATACTTACAGATATTAGAGGATACGCTGCCACGCTTAATCCATGAGTTTGCACCGGATATGATGTTCTATCAATCTGCGGTCGATGTATTGGCAACCGATAAATTGGGCAAACTTAGCCTGACGCTAGAGGGTTGTAAGGCGCGTGATGCTTTTGTCCTACAACAAGCTAAAGCGGCCAATATTCCCGTTGCTATCGTCATGGGCGGCGGCTATTCAGAAGATATTGAAGACGTAGTTGAGGCGCACTGTAATACGTTTCGTTTGGCGCAGCAGCTGTTTTTTGCAGAATTGATTGAGTAGTGGGTAGCGTTCAGCGCAAGGAAAGATAAGAAAAGTAACGCGACAAAAGTAGTAAAGGTAGTGAGGTTATAAATGGCAAAAATATTGATTGGTGTAGGAGTCTTGCTGGTTATTATCGGCGTTATTTGGCTGCTGTTTCCAAATGCCTTTTCATGGATAGGCAATATGCCAGGCGATATCAAACACACCTCAGGCAATACTCGAGTTTACTTTCCAGTGGTCACTATGATAATCATCAGTGTCGTCGCCACCATCTTGTTAAATTTATTTAATCGCTAAACTTGTTTAAGCGTTAAGTTTATAGCAACGCTGTTATGCCTTGCCAACCAACTCGAATACCGAGAACAGTAAGAATCAATAAGATAAGCTGACGAAAGCGGGCTTGCGGTAAATAGCGACGCAAGCGAATCCCAACCAACAACGCAGCGATAGATAATATACTCAGTAACGCAATCAGCTGCCACTCATTAGCACTTAGCGCCATGATAGGTTCACGCAGAACAATGATTTGGGCAATTTTACCCAAGAAATAGCACATGTTGCCGACTTTGGCGATGGTGTTTTTATCGTTACTGGCGGACAATAAATACATCATGAGTATGGTGGACATGGCATTGGTCGCACCGCCAATAATACCAGCGCTAAACCCGACGATAATCAACACAGGCTTGGTATTGGGCAGACGGATTTGCTTACCGAGCAAGTTACTGCTTACATAAAAGCCAATCACCGCAGCTAATACCAATAGAATATATGCGCTATCGACCCACAGCAGTAGCTTGGCACCAAGCATACTACCGAGCAGACTGGTCAATGCCAATAACCAATAGCGCCTACCGTAATGGATGAAGTTTTGCCAAATACTGCGCCCGCCACCTGCCAGCCAAGTCATGGCATTGAGCAATAACGACGGAAAAATTACCAAGACAATCGCATGGGGTAACGGATAAATACTGGCAAGCGCGGTGGTGGTTACTAACGTCACACCCAGTCCACTAATACCGTGCAGCAATGATGCTAAGGCAAAAATTGCCAGTAGCAATAACGTCTGGGTACTATCGCTATCCATCATATTCGTCATATGAGTCATAGAAACTTATAACCTAATAATGATAGTGATGATAGATATCGGCGACTGACATTGACAACAGCGCAATCAGCATTACTAGACCGTTTCTTATGATTAATTATGCTTGATGACGTTGCCAAATCGTTTCACCAATAATGGTTGCCAACTGCTCAGCAATCTCATCTTTACTTGCCTTTTCAAGAATCACATTATCGTGCTCATAACGCTCGGAGAAAAACACTTGCATGGCATTATCGTCACTGGCAAAACCAATATCGGCGCGCGAAACGTCATTACAAGCGATCAAATCCAAATCTTTAGATAGCAGCTTGCCACGCGCATAGCGCTCGACATCTTGCGTTTCTGCTGCAAAACCCACGACAAACAGCTCAGGATGGGCAAGTGAAATCGTCGCTAAAATATCAGGGTTTTTAACCAAGTTTAGCGTCATAGCATCTTGGGTTTTTTTGATTTTTTGCGGTGCGGCCTCGAGGGTACGATAATCGGCGACGGCGGCAGTGGCGATAAAAATATCAGCAACCTTTATACCCGCACTCTCATTTTCAGCATGTTCATGTTGATGCTCTTCACCGCAACTACAGTCATCGTGATGATGAGAATGGTCATGGCTATGTTCATGAGGATGCTCATCAGCGTCTTCAGGCAAATACTGTAGCGCACTATGCGTGCCATCAACGCATTGCTGTGCGGCTTTCAACATATCTTGCGCTGATAACACATCGATGCGCGTGACATTAAGCGGTGTTGGCAAGGCAACTTTGCCACCAGCAATCAAAATCACGTCGGCGCCAGCGGCCACGCAAGCACGGGCTAAAGCAAAACCCATTTTGCCAGTAGAGTGATTGGACAAATAGCGCACCGGATCGATACCTTCTACGGTCGGCCCTGCGGTAATTACCACGCGTTTACCTGCCAATAACTGTGGCGTGGTTTGCATGGCCGTAAATAATTGCACTTCCGCTAATAAATCCTCAGGCTCAGGCAAGCGCCCTGCTCCGACGTCACCGCATGCCTGCTCGCCGCTGGCTGGTGCAATAATTTGATAATTCATATCACGCAGGGTTTGCACATTGAGATTCACCGCTGGGTGCGCCCACATTTGCTGATTCATCGCTGGCGCAATGATAACCGGCGCAGTCGTTGCCAAGCAGACCGTAGTCAATAAATCATCTGCCATACCCATCGCCAGCCGCGCTAAGGTATTGGCAGAAGCAGGCGCAATGACAATCAAGTCTGCCCATTTAGCAAGCTCAATATGACCCATACCCGCTTCTGCTTGCTCATCAAGTAATGAAATATGCACCTCATTACCCGTCAAAGCCTGCAAGGTCAGCGGCGTGATAAAGGCTTGCGCGCCTGTGGTCATAATGACGCGCACATCAAAGCCCGCCTTGACTAAAAGACGGGCAAACATAGCAGATTTATAGGCGGCGATACCGCCAGTGATAGCAAGCACAATATTTGACATAAGCATGGCATCAATAAAAAAAATGAAAGATAAAAATTGCGCTTATAGTAACAATTATGCGATAAGTTAGGGGAAGTTTTGTAGATTTATCTCAGTTATCTGACACTTATCCCCATTATGAAGGAGTGACAATGGCAATTAAAGACTGGCATGAAGATGATAGACCGCGTGAAAAACTGCTGAAATTTGGTGCGGCTCATTTATCTGATGCTGAAATATTAGCGATATTTTTGCGCACAGGCACCCAGTCGCAATCGGCCATTGAGCTTGCCCGCCATTTAATAGACCAGTTTGGCAGCTTAGCTGAGCTGTTGGCCGCGCCGCAAGAGACGGTACTTGCTTGTCACGGTATTGGTCCTGCAAAATACGCCCAGATACTGGCATCGCTTGAGATGGGTACGCGCTATTTGGACAGTCAGCTTAAGACAGGTCACGCCCTTGGACGCTCGCAAATGGTCAAAGACTATATCAGCACCCAGCTGCGCGGTGAATCTCGTGAAGTTTTTGCCGTGCTATGTCTGGATAATGCGCTAAATTTAATCAATTTTGAGATACTATTTACTGGCGGGATTTCCTCTTGTTCGGTTTGCATCAAACATGTGTTACGCCATGCGTTGAGCCACGCTGCCAGCCAGCTTATCGTTGCTCATAATCATCCTCATACTGACGCTACCCCATCAACGGCCGATAATTTACTCACTTATGAGCTAAAAAAAGCCTGCGACTTAATAGATTTGTCTTTAATTGACCATATCATCGTCGGGCGCAATGAAACGCTCTCGTACGCTGAGAAAAGCCTAGCGCCCTTTGACTAGCGACTTCTGTCTGACGCTTGATACATATTATCGACACAGCGTAGCATTTTGGCTCTTGATAGTTATAAACAACTGTTTCATATTGGTAGTTAACTTTATTTTTGCTGTGGCAGTTCTTGATAGACCTACTATTGATAGATTTATTTAATAGTGGGTTTACCCTTATTAATTTTAAAAACTGCTAGAAAAGAAGTACAACACAGGCATTTATTTTGTCATATACATTAACTTAGCGCATAAAAAATCTGATGGAAAAATAAAATAACAATTAGAATTATTCCATCAGTTTTTATCCATTTAAATTTTACGCTTGTGCATTCAGCGTTATAAAGGAGACAGTCATGGCCATTGGCTTTTTTATTTTGGCAATCCTCATTCAGTTAGCCATGGTCTTGGCCATCTTTTTATTATCCTTATCGCGTGTCACCGGTAGTATCGTCGCCCTTGTTACCGTCCTCGTCACCGCCTTTATCAGTCCGTGGTCGCTCATCTTAGGCATACCGATTGCATTACTGTGCTTGGTGCTGCTGCTCACTCCGCTGCGTCAGTCATTGATTACCAAGCCCGTTTATAAAGCTTTGGGCGGCGCCATGCCAAGCATAAGTGATACCGAACGTGAAGCGCTCGATGCCGGTACCAGTTGGTGGGAAAAAGAGCTGTTTATGGGCGCGCCAAATTGGGATACCTTTGCTAAATACCCGTATCCTGAATTGTCAGAAGAAGAACAAAGCTTTATTGATAATGAAGTCGAAGTGCTGTGCGCGATGCTTGATGAGTGGAAAATCCACCACGAAGATAAAGAGTTGTCTCCAGAAGCGTGGCGCTTTATCAAAGACAATGGCTTTTTGGGCTTAATCATTCCAAAAGAATACGGCGGACTGGAATTTAGCTCGTATGCGCAAAGCCGCGTGATGAGTAAAATCGCCTCGCGCTCACCAACCGCTGCCGTTACTTGCATGGTGCCAAACTCACTTGGCCCTGGTGAGCTTTTGATGCATTATGGTACCGATGCGCAAAAGCAACGCTGGCTACCGGGCCTTGCCAAAGGCGATGAAATCCCCTGTTTTGGTTTGACCGGCCCTGAGGCGGGTTCTGACGCTGGCGCAATTCCTGATACGGGCGTGGTTTGCTATGGCATGCATGAAGGCGAGCAAGTGCTTGGTCTGCGCATGAATTTTTCTAAGCGTTGGATTACCTTAGCACCTATTGCTACCGTCGTTGGCTTAGCCTTTAAAATGTATGACCCAGAAGGTCTGCTTGGTGACCCTAAAAAGACCGATTACGGTATTACCTGTGCATTGGTGCCTGCCAGTCACGAAGGCGTCATCACCGGACCGCGACATAATCCAGTTGGCTCGCCATTTATGAATGGTACGGTAGATGGCACTGACGTCTTTATTCCGCTCGATTATATTATCGGCGGCGTCGAAAACGCTGGGCGCGGCTGGCGGATGCTGATGGAATGCTTGGGCGTTGGCCGCGGCATTTCCTTGCCAGCGCTGTCAACGTCGGCCAGTGAAGTTGCCTATTTGACCGTTGGGGCGTTTGCAAAAGTTCGCGAGCAATTCAAAATCTCGATTGGTAAATTTGAAGGCATTCAGGACGTGACCAGCAGCATGGCAAGTAACACTTACATGCTTGAAGCGTTTCGTCATCTGGTTACCTGTGGTCTAAACCAAGGTGGCACGCCATCAGTCATGACGGCAATGGCAAAATACTATGCGACTGAAACCATGCGTGACGTCATTAACGACGGCATGGATGTCGTCGGTGGTCGCGCCGTACAAATGGGCCCGCGCAACTTTCTAGCAATTCCCTATCAAGCAATCCCTGTTTCTATCACTGTTGAAGGCGCAAATATTTTAACGCGCTCGTTGATGATTTTTGGTCAAGGGGCGATGCGTTGCCACCCTTATCTATTTGATGAGCTACAACTGCTGCAAAGTGACGATAAAGAAAACGCGCTTAAAGAGTTCGATAACTTATTCTTTAAACATTTGGGCTATACCTTTAATCGCGGCGCCAAAGCTTTTGTCGCAGGTTATGTCGGTGGTAGCAGTCATGCGCCAAACTTTGCCGATAGCTTTACCCGCCCTTATTATAAAGACATCAATCGTTTGAGCGCAGGATTTGCCCTGACCGCTGATATGGCGTTAGGTCTACTCGCTGGTGATTTAAAACGTAAAGAGATGCTCTCTGGGCGCTTAGCAGATATTCACGCCCATCTATTTATCTGTACAGCTATTTTGCAATTTTACGAATACGGTTCTAAGTCAGAAGCCGAGCGCTTACATGCAGAAGTGGCGCTAAAAAATAGCCTTTATACTATTCAAGAAGCGTTCTTGTCTTTGTTTGCCAACTTCCCAAATCGCATGGCGGCAAGCGTAGTCAGCTTTGTCACTTTCCCAAGCGGTCGTATCTTTGCCCCAGTGAGCGACGAGCTCAAACACAAATTGGGCGATACCTTTATGGATGACTTTGAAGCCAATCCATTCCGCGATTATCTTAAAACCATGGTGTATTACAATACTGAGCCAGATGATGTCAATGGTCGCATGGAAAACGCCTATCAAACCCTGCTCGAAGTAGAGCCTTTATGGCAGAAATTTAAAAAGGCAGAGCATAAAGACCATTTCGAGGGTCTGACTTTTGAAGATCATGTGGTTTATGCTAGCCAAAATGGTGATATTACCGAAGCAGAGGCGGAGCAGCTGATTCGCTATAATGCCATACGTTTTGATTCCTTATTAACCGATGTCTTTGATAAACATTTAGCCGCAGCGCAACCTCGCGATAATCCGCACAGTTTGGATAATGCGGTACATAAACTCACCGATTACGCGCAGTTAAAAAACCAAGCGCAAGCAAGAAACGGCGTTGCGACAGATGATTCTACGCAGACGGCTGATGCGGTCACTGCTGATAAGCAAGAATCCACGGGCGATGACAACCCTGACCACGGCTATGAAAGCGATGGTGATGTCAAAATGGTCAGTGAGCAAGACACGGTCGAAGAAGTGCAAGAACAAGCCGACTTTAAGAATACAAATCCTGATGCAGAATCGCTTGATCCGCGGCGCCGTGATGCAGAAACCCATCTGAGCGAGCGTATGAGCTATAACCATAGCCTGCATAAAACGGACTCGCATGCTGATAAAACACAGAATGAGATAGAAAACGGCGTAGAAAAATCTGACAATCATGCTGAATGGCAAGATGGTCTACGTCGTGACGAAAATGACAAGATATAAAAAGGTGTGAAGTCATTGCGGTTTTAAACGGTCACGATATAAAACTGCTAAGACCAACCTTTGCTCATAATCGGTTCGCCCTTAAGCGAGATTATTCAATATGAATGGTCACGCTTTTTTGTTTATACCCCGACTACTACCAATAAATTGACTCAAAAATTGCTTATGTTATTCAATTTAATCTAAAAATTTTTGCCTATAAATAAAATTAAAATACCGTGCGTTTATTCTCTCACCCTGTTTTAGTCATAAATATTTCTTGCAGTTACCCCAACAATTCTTTTATATTGTCCCCAAAATCTGACTTCAGAGACAGATAACCAACTTTTAGACGTAACGAAAATAGGCATAAAAACGATACTTATATACTAAGTAGCGTATTTATGGCTGCGCGTTACGGCAACCAAGGACAGTAGTTATGTGGAAGAATATGGGATTAACGGGCAAGATTATTGTTGCCATGGTGCTGGGTATCATACTGGGTTTATTTATCAACTACTCAGGATTAAATACCGAAGGCAGCTTTGTTAGTGACTATGTGACCAATGGCTTATTTGCCATTATCGGTAAGTTGTTTGTTAACTCGCTAAAAATGCTTGTTGTGCCTTTGGTACTGATTTCGCTTATTTGTGGGGTTTGCGGCATCGGTGATATTCGCTTGCTTGGTCGTATCGGCACCAAGACCTTTTTTATCTATATGATGACAACAGCGCTGGCTATTGCGACGGCGATTGGTCTTGGGGTTTTGTTTGGCATCGGTAAAGGCATGGATATCGAGACGGAAGCGGCATTTGAAGCGCAGTCAGCACCGCCTCTGCTCGATGTATTCTCCAATATTATCCCATCTAACCCCATCAGCGCGATGGCAAATGGCGATATGTTATCGATTATTTTCTTTGCTATCTTAATCGGAATCAGTATCTTGATGGTTGGTAAGCCTGCCAAAGGCTTGGTGCAAAGCTTGGAGCTTATTAACGAAGTCATCTTAAAAATGGTGACCATCATTATGAACCTCGCCCCTTATGGTGTGTTTGCGCTATTAGCAAAAGCCATGTCAGAGCTTGGCTTAGACCTTATCTGGTCGCTGCTTGGTTACGTTGCGGTATTGATTGGCTCGCTTGCTTTCCATTTCTTTGTGACCATGATGATTGTCTTGAAGATTGCTTCAGGCCTCTCGGTGCGAACTTTTTTAACAAAAATGCGCGAAGTACAGATTTTTGCGTTTAGTACCTCAAGCTCAAATGCGACGATTCCGATTACCTTGCGTACCGTTACCAAACGCATGGGGGTCAATAACTCTGTTGCGTCGTTCACGGTACCATTTGGTGCGACCATCAACATGGATGGCACCGCCATCATGCAGGGAACCGCGACCATTTTTATTGCCAATATTTACGGTATTGATTTGGGTGTGACCGACTATCTAGTCGTTATTCTGATGTCCGTGCTCGCCTCTGTCGGTACGGCAGGCGTTCCAGGTGTTGGTTTAATTATGCTATCGATGGTATTTGCGCAAGTAGGCTTACCGATTGAAGGCATTGGTCTTATCTTAGGGGTTGACCGTATCCTTGATATGTTACGTACCGCCGTCAACGTCAGTGGCGATGCCGCTGTGACCGCTATCGTCGCGAAATCAGAAGGCAAGATGGATTTGGCCATTTATAACGACCCTGATGCGGGTACAAAAGACGTATTCGATGGTCATATCGATGAAAACAGCGAGCGCGAATTCTCTGAAGTCTTTAGCGATGGCATTATGGGCAGTGAATACGACGATATTAAACGTGGTTAGGTCAAGCATGGCTGGCGGGTAATATCAATTAGTCACTTATAAAAATGCATAATAAAAACCTCAGCCAAATGTGGACTGAGGTTTTTTTCTGTCTTGAGTAAGGGTTTGGAAATTGATATATAGACGAAATAACTTAAGACCGTGACGATACTGCTGGAATAAAGCTTTTTTAACTTATAAAGACTATCTTAACCTCAAAATAACTATCGTTAACCAAGCACATATTTGGTTAGCATTGCCAAACAAACCAACACAATCATCGGACGAATAAGTTTACTGCCGCCTTTAACGACCATATGCGAGCCAAAATAAGCGCCAATCGTCTGCCCAACCATCATTGCCAGTCCCACTTTCCACAGCACATTACCGCCCAAGATAAAGAAAATAAGCGAGCCGATATTGGTAGATAAATTGAGCACTTTTGCTGCGCCCGTTGCTTCGATAATTTGGCGACCACGCAGCGCCACATTTCCTAAAGCAAAAAACATCCCCGTACCCGGTCCCATATAACCATCATAAAACCCAATTAAGGGCGCCACTACTTTTTGCCACGTGCCTTCTGAGATACGTGGTGCGGCTTCCACTTCACCTAGCCTTGGGGCAAATAAAGTATAAATACCAATCGCCGCAATCAAAAACGGAATCAGTTTTTCTAACAAATCAGGCGGCGACAACTGTACGGCAATCGTCCCAATAACCGAACCAAGAAAAGCGGCGATGATCGCAAATTTGATACTTTTAGGCTTGATAACACCTTTTTTAATCATGGTAATAGACGCCGCGAGCGCACCTGATGCCGCTTGCAACTTATTGGTGCCCAAGGTTAGCACGGGCGGGATATTGGCAAGTAGCATGGCAGGAATGGTCAATAAACCGCCACCGCCCGCGATAGCATCGATAAAACCTGCCAGCGCCGCAACCGCCGCCAGCATTAAAATAATCTCGATAGAGAGTGATATGTCCATGACACTAACCTTGAAAATTTGGGGTATAAAAAAGCAAACGCAACGTTAAGATTTGTGTAAAGGCGCTCATTATAAAGATAAAACCGTAAAAAAAACCAAAAACCTAGCAAAGTCTGCTAGATTTGTTATATCGACTGTCTTATCGATATATCCTTTGATAATCGTTGAGTCTTCAAGGAAGAAGCATAAAACCGTTAACGTATTTAATTGTTTATATGAATAAAATTGTGAGAAACTAGAGACACCTATTTGTTATATCAATCTATGTCACTATTATCTATGTCATTATTAATGGTGGTCTATCGCTTAACTATGCTGAGTAGCCCTGAGTTAACTGAAGCTAAGCTAAGCAAACCAAATAACAGTAGGTACTTGAAGTTCTTGAATGATTTAGCACGTTTTATTTAGTTAATGAGGATAATATGGCAATACAAAGAATCAAAGCGTTTTTCAACCTCGAGGCGTCAGGCGGCATTGTCTTAGCGCTGGCAGCTATCGCGGCAATGATTATTGCCAATACCCCTCTGAATACTTGGTATGAATCCTTTATTCATGCCCCCGTTGTCATTCAAATCGGCAGCTTTGCGATTGCAAAAGACGCCCATCATTGGATCAACGATGGTCTGATGGCCGTGTTCTTTTTCTTAGTCGGTCTTGAGCTCAAGCGTGAAGTACTCATCGGCGAGCTCTCGAACGTCAAACAAATTATCTTACCAGCTGGCGCGGCATTGGGCGGCATGATTATGCCTGCTATTGTCTACTTGCTTTTTAACTATAATGAGCCTGAGTTTTGGAAAGGTTGGGCAATTCCGGCGGCGACCGACATTGCCTTTGCCCTTGGTATTTTAAGCCTACTTGGCAATCGTGTACCAAACTCACTCAAAGTCTTTTTGGTATCCATCGCTATTTTTGATGATATTGGTGCTATTTTAATCATCGCTTTATTTTATACCAGCGACTTATCACTTGGTTCATTGGCTATCGCCGCTTTATGTTTACCGTTCTTATATCTACTCAATCGCCGTAACGTCACCAGCATTACCCCTTACATATTAATCGGGGTGATTATGTGGATTGCCGTGCTCAAATCCGGCATTCACGCGACCTTAGCTGGGGTGGTACTGGCATTATTTATTCCACTATTTGACCGTACGGATCCTGAACACTCGCCGCTTGAAGAACTTGAGCACGATTTGCAAAATACCGTGTCTTACGGCATTCTGCCTTTATTTGCCTTTGCCAATGCCGGTATCTCGCTTAAGGGCGCAGGCTTTGCAGAGCTATTTCATTCCGTGCCATTGGGTATTGCCGCCGGACTGTTTATCGGTAAGCAAGTAGGCGTCATGCTGATGTGCTGGTTGATTTTCAAACTGGGTATTTCTACTATGCCAAAGGGCATGAACTTTAAGCAAATCTACGGCGCAGCGTTACTTTGCGGCGTTGGCTTTACCATGAGTTTGTTTATCGGCGGCCTTGCTTTCGGTGGCGCAACACCATTATTTGATGAGCGCCTAGGTATCATTATGGGTTCAATCGTATCTGGTATCGCAGGTTACTTGATGCTAAAAGCCACCTTAAAAGAAGAGGTCAGCAATACCTCGGTGGACTTAACCCATCATTCTTAAGCACTCATTAAGCGTGAGCGACTTATAGCTATCACGCTAAATAAGTCGCTTAATGCGCTTAAGATGAGTGGATAAAAGCAGACGATATAAAGTAGCTAATCATATGGGTCCCATCGATATCGCTAAAGAAAATGCCAAAGCCAATAGCGCCAGCGCTCGGCAAAAAGCTGACCCTAACCCGGCAATTCATGCTTACCAGCGCCATGGACGCACGACGGCGATTGACGACCATAGCGACCTACAAGTCTTAAAGCGTATTAAGCGTTATTTATTGCCAAAAGACTTTGTTATCTCGCAAGAGTTATTGCAGGAAATGGTTGCCGGCTACGATATTGGTGATTCACTAGCCGATGCGTTGGCCGCTGACGGTATTCGTTTTACCAAACCCTTGCAGCAATTTATCATTAACGATAGTAATGGTGGCAGTGACAGTAACTTCGATGCTACCCTTTTAAGCAACCCTGCATTTAATACCTTAACCGAGCAATTTAGCAGCCATCCTGCTTGGTTTGACCCCAAGCTTGCACAAATCGGTGCGGTTGCTTACCGACGTTATCCATTGATGCTCATTTGGCTGTTGCGCAATGTCGCGCTAATGGCCGGCTATAGTATTCCCGCCCTCTCCCTGCCGCTCATTCAAACGGGCGCCTTAATGCACGACGCCCTACCGCGCTTGATGCGTACTTATGCCTATATTCTAGCCGTCTCTGAACACCCACAACTAAATTCTAGCTCTTATAATAACCGTCAACCGATTAAGCAGGTATTGGCAATTGGCTCAGAAGGCTGGCGGCAGTCTATCAAGGTGCGGCAAATTCACACGACGGTGCGGCAAAACTTGCTCAGAGGTAAAGGCAATGCCGCTAAAGGTGTCATACCCGATGCCGACCAACACCACAATGTAGATGGCAGCTGGAACACCGACTATTGGGGTATTCCTATCAATCAAACCGATATGATTGCTACCCATTTGCAGTTTTCATTATTGATTATGCGTGGGCTACGGCTGCTTGGTGCCCGTATCAGCGGCGAGGAAGCCGAAGGTATCTTACATCTATGGAATCTTGCCAGCTATTGGATGGGCGTTGATTTACAGCGCTTACCGAAGGATGAAGCCGCTTGTTGGGAATGGCTTTATACCTATTTATCAGTTCAGCAACTTGATTTTAAAATGGGTCAGCCACTGGCAAAAGCCCTGCACGATTTACCGCGTCAGCTGATGGGCGAAGACAATCGACGGGGGCGTTTCGTTGAGATGGTCAATGCTAGCGTGACCCGTACTTTGGTCGGCGATGATATCGGCGATGGGCTGGATTTGCCAAAATCAAAAATCCGCTTTGGCGTCTTATCGTCAGTGCCGATTCTCTTTGCGCTCGATACGGCACGCCAACACAATCAAAGTGTGGCTGAAAAATTAGAAGCCTTCCGTGCTAAACGCCAAGATAATATGAATTGGTGGTTAAAGAAAAATGACGATTATTATAAATAACTTGTGCTAATTACAGATACTCTAAGAAGAATAATCACTCAGTATTAGATAAAACCAATAACGAATAATATTATGCAAATCTATAACCATAACCAGAGGGCATAAGTCGAATATTATTAGTAGTAAATAGAATATATCAAGCCATTATCAACCGCCTCTACAATAACTATAATAAATCCGCAAAAGACGCGCTTGGTTTGATTAGAAAATGGTTTTATTGTAAACAATTCAATGGCTAATTCCACCGCTATAAGGGTTAATTACGCGTATCTTGAATGCGGTAATACCACTCAAGCTGCCGATCAAAGCCCGTCTCTAGCAAGCTGGCGATGACGCGTCCTGTCAGACCCCATATTGTTTCGCCATCTACTTGCCAGCTTGGCGTGAGGATGGTCGCAGTCTGATCTTGCATCGTATACTCTATCGCATACTCAACGGTAGGCTGCGTCAGCAAGGTTTCAAAATCTGCCCAAAAAATACGCGAGATTTCATCAAGCTCCGGCACTAACAATAAATCTGGCGCAATTAGCGCCACAATAGGACGCACACTCATGCCACTTTTAGAGGTTTGAATCGGTAATTGACCAAGTAGCTGCACTTTATTGGGTGGTAGCGCGGTCTCTTCGCAGGCTTCACGCAAGGCGGTGATGACATTATTACCGTCACCGGCGTCATGTTTACCGCCTACGCAAGACACTTCGCCAGCATGACTGTTCATATGCGCAGCGCGGCGCGTCAGTAGCAGCTTTGGATGGCGCTCATGAGTGATGGCAACCAATACCGAGGCATCAGCAATCGGTGTCTGATACAGACTCTCTAAAATACGCTCGCTAAGAGAAGTATGAGAGCTATGGTATAACGCAGGATTGGTGACCGCATTTAAGGTCTCATGCTGCACGCGTTCCGCAAGTTTTCTAATAGTGGGATAGCGAATAAAGTCTGGCACAGCGACGGAAAATTCATCGAAATGGACAGACTGCGGGGGGAGTAACATTATTATTGCCCTATGTTTTTATCAGTATCAAGCATCAATGCCGTTCAACATAAATAACCATTAAATAAGATGCTGATTACGCAAGTAAGCACTTTAAGATTACATGTTTTTAGGAAATATTTGTGGATAAGATTTTTTCATTAAATAAAATGCAGGGCAAAACCGATGATTGCCCGCAAAGATTGCCATTAATTATCATTGCCCTTGCTTGGGTTGGCGGTACTTTCGCCACCGCCATACTGGCGCTACTGGGCAGCTGGCAAAATGTCGCCATGATTTTGGGCTCATTTGGTGCCAGCTGTTTGCTTATTTTTGCGTATCCAGAGAGTCCATTTGCCCAGCCTAGAAACATCGTTGGCGGTCATCTTATCACCACTTTTACGGGGCTATCGTTCTTGACCTTGTTTGGTATCGAGTGGTGGAGCTTGTCGCTAGCGGTCGGTACAGCGATTGCGCTGATGCTATTGCTGCGCGTGCCGCATCCACCGGCAGGCTCTAATCCCTTAATCGTCATGCTCGGCGGCGTCAACTGGCATTTTTTAGTCACCCCTACGCTAATCGGTGCGCTAGCCTTGGTCGCAGTGGCGCTGATTTATAACAATATCGGTCGCGGTCGCCATTATCCGCGTTATTGGTAAATCCATCCTTCAAGGTAAAAAGTAAAGCGATCATTTATTATTTAACATCAGTCTAGTCTAGACTAGCTTAATCTAAAAGCGGCTGCATATACTTTATGTGACTGGACTGATGCGCAATCGCAGCGCTGACAATGACGCTTAAAAAGACTTCTTTCATAAACGTAAGCCTAGCTACCATCAGTTTAGCAAAAATGTGTGCTTTTTATTATCACTGCCAGTGCGATGGAAATTTGTGTTATCTTAGGCTTCATAGCTATGATGCCAGCTGACAAGCGAACGTCATAACATAAGAATTATAATTCTTACAACACCGATAACCTTTTTTCCATCTTTCGTTTATCTTATATAAGGCAGTTGATATGCGCTATTGTCTACAATGCGGCCATGAAGCAGAACGCAAAATACCAGCCACCGATAATATGCCGCGTTTGGTATGCCCAAACTGCAATTATATTCACTACGAAAATCCAAAAGTGATTTGTGGCTCACTGGTCGTACATAAAAATAGAGTGCTGCTATGCCGCCGTGCGATTGAGCCACAATATGGCTTATGGACGCTGCCAGCTGGCTTTATGGAAAACGGCGAAACCATGGCAGAGGGCGCGGCGCGAGAAAGCTTTGAAGAGGCGGAAGCAGTGGTTATCAACCCGCATTTATATTGCTTATATGATATCCCCGATATCGGGCAAATCTATAGCATTTATATCACCGAGTTAAAAGACGGCGCTTACGGTATTGGCTCTGAAAGTCTGGACTGCGCGTTATTTGCTGAAGAAGACATCCCGTGGGATAAGCTTGCCTTTGAAGCCGTGCGCCGTACCTTAAAAAGCTACTTTGCCGACCGCAAGGAGTTTGACGACCATAACGACTTTCCTATTCATCAAGATTTGATTGGCAAAGACCAAGCGATTAAGCGTTATTAATACAGCTTTTTAAAATACTTACTGGCAATAAAAACCGCCGCTTTCAATACAAACACTGAGAGCGGCGGTTTTTTTATACAGTCAATGATTTGCGATGACTGTTTTTGCGCTAAATTAACAACTAGCTTTTAATTTTACAAACGTTAAAACCTAACTCTTTTACGGCTTCTTCTTTATCATAGGGTGCTAATACGGCACGCACGTGTTTTTGTCCTTGCAGATATTGCTTAGCGACGCGCTGCAAGTCAGCAACCGTCACAGATAATATCGCCGCGCGCATTTTACGCTGCCAGTCGACGCCGCGATGATGCAGATTGGCAAAGCAGGCTTTTACCGCCTCTCCTGCTGGAGAGCCAGGTTTATCCATGCCTGAGATAATACCCAAAATCGCTTCTTCTAATTGCTCATCGGTTTGCTGCTCATTTAATAACCACTCGATACTGGCTTCAAAATGCGCAAAAGTTTCAGCGCACTGCGGATCGCGATAGCTAAAGAACTTAAAGGCACAAGCATTGGCATCGTAACCTGCACCGCCGCCATAAGCACCGCCGCGCTCACGAATGGCACTATGCAAGTAACCATTGCGCAGGTACGGCGCTAACACCATTAAGGCTGCCGTATCAGGATGGTCGGCGGCTGGTACAGTATAAGCGCTGGCATTATGATAAACGTTGGTCGGCACTAGCCACGCCAAATCGTCAGCAGTAACCTCTTCTAATTGAGCGCCATCATTCTTACCATTGAGCGCCGAGTCTAACTGTAAATCTGCAAACTCACTTGGAATGCTCGCTTCAATAGCCGTTTCAGTATTACTTAATTTTTCCGCAATTTGTGACGCTTTACTGTTTTTCCAGCTCTCAACAATTAAATTACTTAAACGTTCAGTTTGCTCGGCTTCACAGATAATGACGGCGTGTTTCGGCAAACTTATTATACGCTGATGTAAATCCATCAAACTGCTTGCCAATTTATCCCACTGCCTATCGTCACTACTGGCGTGGGTTAAGAAGTCTTTTAGCGCGTTCAATGCTGGCAGCCCGCTACGCACATATTCTAACTGCGCTTGACGGCTCATGCCGCGACTGGCGGTTTGCATAGCATACGAATGCCCAGAACCGGCAAGGTTTGATTGCCAACCAGCTGCGCGCTGCTGCAAAATCTCTTTAATACGGTTATGCTCGCTAAAGACGCTGTGCTCCATGACTTCTTTAAGCAAATCAATGGCTTCAGCCTTACGATTTAGCGCGCGTGTAGCGACGACGAAGTAGCTGCTAATCGCTTGGCTATCATCGATATTGGTACGCTGGCTGATACGCGCCGTCACTCCTGATGAATGCGCCGCTTGCTTGGCCTGCATTTCATGAGCGCTTAGCGAGTCCGTGCCCAGTTCTGACAATAAGCTTAAATAGATCGGCAATAGCGGATGATTGATGACTTCATTAACCGGTAGCTCGCTGGTGTCTTGATTACCAATCGCATCGGTCAATGGCACTATCACTTGGTAATAATACAAGCCATTAGTGCCCGCTTCATATTCAAATAAGGTGCTGTCTTGCCCGCTTAAATTTACTTGTTTTTGCGTGCCTTGTTTAAAGCTGATATCGGTTGGCACGTCTTCTAGACCAACTTTTGGCAATAAGCTTAAATCATCAGGCGCAGCTTGGCGCGCTGCCAAATCAAGCGCTTGCTGTTTTAAGATAGCTTTATCATCAGCGGTCAAATCCATCGCAATGGTATCAAGACGGGTTTGCTCAGCGGCTGCCAAACGGGCAGTTTTTTCGCTATCAGGCGTCAACGTGACACGGACACGATGCTGATTATCGAGCAAATGGGTCTTTATTAAATTCGGTAACCACTGTTCGTCTTTGACTTGCTCACGCAGCCATTGCAAGTGCTCATCAACTTCCCACACATCGATAGGGTTGCCATCATGAATCGCCGTGCTAAAGCCCTCTAACATAAGGTTTAAACCATACGGCATGCTATCACCGCCGATATGGCGCTGATCAATCTCGATTTGGTGCAAAATGGTTTCGATGGTTTCATCATCAATCGGATTGCTCGCGACCTCTTTAAGTAAATCAAGAATGCCCTGCTCTACCGCTTCGGCATGCTCAGGGTTTGAACCGCGTAGACCGGTATAGAATACCATTTCATAATGACTGTCATCGAGACCCAATAGCGGACTCGGCGCTTTACCGAGTGGATGGCTGTCCAAATACGCACGCAGGGGCGAACCAGCATGCTCAACCAACACGCCTTCTAATAGACGCAGTGCCAAACGCTGCTTTGGATCAGTAATCGATGGCAATAACCACGCCACCACATGATGCGTTTGGTCAGGACCGGCTTCATCAGCAGTATAAGTATCGACCGCACTAATCGGTCCAGACAAACGCTGCTCTGGACGCGAGACGTGTTTTTTGCCCGCTTCAAATTGAATCAAGGCATCTTCATGGATTTTCGCTTGCGTTTCAGCAACCGGAATATTACCAAAGCTCATAATCACGCTGTTTGATGGGTGATAATGGCTTTGATGAAATTCAACCAGCTCATGATGGGTCAAATCAGGAATATCAGCAGGATCGCCGCCCGAATTGTAATGATAGGTCGTCGTTGGGAACAAATGATGGGCGACCGTATGATAAAGCTGGTCAATCTCGCCACTCATTGCGCCTTTCATCTCATTGAAAACAATACCTTTAAACTGCGGCTTATCATTTTCATCTAATTCTACGCGAATACCTTCTTGGGCAAAATCCAGCGGATGAATATTGGGGAAAAACGACGCATCAAGATAAACAGCCAGTAAGTTAAAGTAGTCGTTTTTATTTTGGGTCGCGTACGGATACGCCGTCCAATCGGCGGCGGTCATGGCATTCATAAAGGTGTTTAATGAGCGTTTAATCATCGAAAAGAACGGGTCGCGAACAGGGAATTTCTCAGAGCCACACAAAGCCACGTGCTCTAAAATATGCGCCTCACCTTTTGAGTCCATTGGCTGGGTACGAAAGCCGACCAAAAAGGCATTTTCATCGCTTGGATGCGCCAAATGGTAATGCATGGCGCCTGTCTTGACGTGCTGGCTTATCAATACGTCCATCGACAATGCATCGATATGACGGTGCTCAAGCAGCTCAAACGCTGGATGTAGGGTTAAATCAGCGGTAAATGGCGTGTCAGTCATAGTTGTCCTTATAGAGTAACCTGATAGCTTCTTCGTTAAGCGCTCATGTGGCCGTTAAATGATAAAGCAGCTCAGGATAAACAATCAAAAATGGAAAGGTTTATATTTATAAAATTGATTGGTCTAAAATTAATAGCGTTGTAAAAGTTATAAAAATAGCAGTGTTATAAAAATATAGGTAATCTTTAAATAGAATGGCAATTATCAGCTAAAAAGGATTTGCCTAACGAAACTAGATGGGGCTTAGGGCTTGATAAGTCAAGATAGCGCTAGGAGAAAAATAATAACGCTTCAACAATACATCATAAAGATAGTGTGGATTTAACAAAGCATACTTAACAGCAGTCAGTAGTAGTGCTATAGTTGAAATCATCTGTCAAAAGGAGCAGCTCATGAGTTACGAACATATTTTATTGGTCACCGACTTGATGTCCGACGCTGATGTGGTCGCCCAAAAGGCCAAACGTATCGTCGAGAATCGTCCGAACGCCAAATTATCGGTATTACATATCGTCAAAGATACCATGGTCGGCTTTGGCTATGAGCTGGTGCCTGCCTCAAGCTTATACGATGAAATCGATGATGAACGCTGCCAAGAAGCGCGCGCCAAACTGGCTCAGTTTTTGGAGCGTAATGACTTACACGCGGTCAACTCTGAAGTAACAACCGCTATCTCTAACAGTGAGGGTATCGTCAATTATTGCCATAAGCATGACGTTGATTTATTGGTCATCGGTCGGCATGAGCGCCACGGTATCTCGGCTTGGCTTAGTGGCGCGACGGCAGATAATATCTTGCCAAACGTCCCATGCGACAGCTTAGTGGTGCGACTCGATAAACCTGTTAATAAATAACGCTAAGAACAGACTTAACATAATTCCCAAGTTATTAAAAAAGCTCATTGAGAAAAGCGCACTGTGTGACAGTGCGCTGTTTTATTATCCATCAAAATAGTAGGGACTCTATCCAATGCCTCTATCCAATGCCTCTATGTTTACTACTAAAATCAATCTTCTGTCAAAATATCAATAAAACTCTGCCAAATGGGGCTTTGATGACGCGCTTTATGCCACACCAGCCACCACGTGCGCGCTAAATCAATACCTGCTACTTTCACCTGCACCAGCTCTGCTTTATCCAATTCTGCTTGAATGACATACTGCGATAAGCAGCCAAGCCCAATATCGGCGCTGACCATATGCTTAATGGCTTCTGACTGCTGAATTGCCATGACAATCTCGGCATGCGGTAGATGCTGCAATAACTGCTCATCGATAATCTGCCGCGTCCCCGAACCCGCCTCTCGTACCAGTAATGGCAGCCTTGCCAATCGTTCCACGCTGAGCTCATAGCATTTTTCTTTATGGTTATAGTCCATGTTTGCCAGCCATTTACTATGAGATTTAGCAAATACCATCAAGGTATCGGTCCGCCAAGCGCGCTGCTCAATGACTTTCATATCTGTCGGGCGCGGCATACCTTCTACAAGCGCAATATCGATATTTAATTGCTCAACCTCGCCGACCACTTCTTGGGTATTGGCAATATACATATCGATATGGGCATCGGGTAGCGCTTCGTACAATTTGGCAAGCAGCGGTGGCAATACATAATTACCGATAGTCGTACTAGCACCAATATGAATCTGCCCTGCTTGATGCTTATGATAATGCTCAAGCGTTAAAGCTTGTCCCAAAATCGCTTGCGCCTGTATATAGATAGGATGGGCGTTTGGATGCTGATTAAGCCTGCGACCGACGCGCTCAAATAGCGGCATTTGTAACCGCGCCTCCAGCTCAGTGAGTGCACTGCTGACCGCTGACTGCGATAAATGCAGCTCTTCACTGGCACGGCTGGTACTGCCAGTTTGATAAATACTGACAAACACCGATAGCTGCTTAAGGGTAATCCTCGGTAGCAGCTGCATAACTTTTTTCATGATTGGATCACCTCTTTCATCGGCCTTTTATCTTTAACTAATTAGGACATGACCTAGCCTACAACAACTTACTAACCTAAAAAATCGATAGTTTATATCTTATTAATCTGTTTTTATTATAAATCGGTTTATCTTATACTGTCTATTCATAAGCTTATGCTTATTTCGATTATAGATGATAAAAAATAGGATGCGTACGATATGAACGCAGTAGCACAAACCATGAATAATTACTTCCCGCATAATCGTCATGCGATGGGACTTATTGTCGTGCTGATTGGGAGCTTGTTTTGTTTGTGGTTAAATGTCAGCCTAGACACATGGTCAAATGGACGCATTGTTGGTCTGTCATCGTTGACGCTAGCAATTTTACTTGGCATGGTACTTGGCAATACGATTTATCCAAATTTTTCTGATCAATTAAGTGCGGGTGTTGGTTTTGCTAAAGGTCAAATACTGCGCCTAGCCATTATATTTTATGGTTTTAAACTGACTTTAACCCAAGTCGCAAGCGTTGGTATGCCCGCCGTAATGACTGATGCATTGGTATTAACCTCAACGTTTTTACTTACCTATTGGCTCGGTACAAAGTGGCTTAAAGTCGATAAGCAAACGACCTTATTGATCGGCTCAGGGGCAAGTATTTGTGGCGCTGCAGCGGTAATTGCCGCAGAACCCGTGGTCAAAGCCGAAGCGCATAAAGTCACCATTGCCGTTGCCACCGTGGTGGTCTTTGGCACGATTGCCATGCTGCTCTATCCATTTTTATATCAACTTGGCTGGCTACAACCTTGGCTAAACGCTCAGCAATACGGCATTTATACTGGTTCAACCATTCATGAAGTCGCGCAAGTAGTGGTTGCTGGTAACGCTGTTAGCACTGAGGTTGGCAATACAGCGGTCGTGACCAAGATGATTCGCGTTATGATGCTGGCACCTTTCTTATTGATTTTATCGTTTGCCTTAACCAAGAGCAGTAACGATAATGGCGAAAAACCATCATTTATCAATCGCGTGCAACAAGTGAAAGTCCCTTGGTTTGCCTTTATCTTTATTTTGGTGGTGGTATTGCATACGTGGATACCGATGACGGCAAGCTTTGAGCAGAGTATGGTCATGCTTGATGATGTGTTATTGACGATGGCAATGTTTGCCCTTGGTTTGACCACGCATATGAGTGCCATTAAACAAGCTGGCGTCAAACCATTGATACTCGGTGCCATTATGTTTACTTGGTTAATTATCGGTGGCGGCTTGATCAATATTGGCATCGCTTCACTATAAAAAAGCTATTAACGCACCAATAAAACTAAAAATGCCGACGATTATTCCTATAATCGTCGGCATTGTTGTCCTAAGACTTTATTCAACACTTTACTATTTATTTATCAAAAGCAATAAACATAAATAATAGGCGAAAAAAAACGAACCCTAAGGCTCGTTTTTTTATTCATCTTGCTCTAGTTGTCTATAAAGACGAATTAGATAGCAACGATGTTATGTGCTTGTGGGCCTTTTTGGCCTTGAGTTACAGTGAACTCAACTTCTTGGCCTTCAGCCAAAGTTTTAAAACCTGAACCAGTGATTTCGCTGTAATGAGCAAAAACGTCTGCGCCATTTTCTGGAGCGATGAAACCAAAGCCTTTAGCTTCGTTGAACCACTTAACTGTACCTTTTTGAACGTCTGACATAGTCATAACCCTGATATTTAATTTATTTTTGGCCTAATTGGCCGATAACGCTTGCAAATAGCTACTGAACGATAAATATTAAAACGAAGGATTATAACTAATACTACGAGGTAATGATTTGGTGCAGAACTGCTCTTAAGCTTGGAAGTATTATAGGTGGCCTAGCGCAGTATCGCAAGCCTTATCTTATCTTTAGTGTAACAAAGCGCAATTATTGGCTATTTTTTGCACTTATTTGCTTTATTTTTAGATACTTAACAAAAATTTTAAGCATTTAACCGCTAAGTATAGGCATTTGGCAAACGAAATAAATATATAGCGACGCTACTACATACCGCTGCAACTAGCCACGCTACCCATAGCGTATCGGCTGGCAAGCGATAAAATAACATCGCCGTCGATATAGACATCATAATCGTGGCTAACCACTTGGCATATAGCGGAACAGCGCGGCGCTCTTCCCAATCGCGAACAAACTTACCAAAATACTTGTGATTAATCAGCCAAAAATGAAAGCGTCGTGAGCTTCGTGCCCAGCAACCTGCTGCTAATAAGATAAAAGGCGCGGTCGGCATCACGGGTAATAATGCGCCAATAATTCCCAAGACAAAAAATATCCAACCAAATATCAAAAATGCCCAACGCACCGCTGGGCTATTGTGTTGATTGGTCTTTGGGCGGTAGTAGAAGTGCTTTTTTTGGCTCATAAAGGATGTCGTTGGATAGTGGATATCGTTGGATAGTGTCAGATAATCAGGTTTTGGCCGGCAAATTTATGACAAAGACGGCGGCTTATAGAACTCACTAAGGATGCCGTATGAGGAGATATGCTACAAGACTATTTTTATGAGGGTTTTGCTATCAATCGGTATGTTTGGTTAGTGATTGGGTAAGTACCAATTACAGATAGTGCGCTCTTCTATTAACACGTCGATTGAAAGCGCCTATAAGATTGAAAGCGCTTATAAAAAGCCGTCACAAATGAGAACTGTTATAAAGGACGGTTAACGAGCGTCAGTCATCACCTTTCATTGTCATTCCTGATACGCTTGCATCACCGCTTACAAGTCGTCTATGATAATGCAGTAGCTATCGATAATAGTCATTAGCAGTACGGATTCATGAGCAGTACTGATCAAAAATAATGCAGCACCACTCAATCTTGTCGGGGTGCTTTGCTTTTAACCTTGTAACGATTGTTAAAACCATCGCTGAGAGACACCCGTGAACCTGAAGCAGTTAGCACTGACGTAGGAAACAAGCATGACAGACCCTAAGCAGTCTATGAATAAGAGAAACCTCTACCTGACGCGCTGATCTGATGGCGTATCTGACTTTGAGATTTTTCCTTTCTTGTTTTGCCTTTTTTGTTTTATTTAAACAGCATCAGTCTGATTGTTTTCTATCATTAAGAAGGAAACAACCATGCAGTCAACCACCAAACTTACTCTGACCCTCGAATGGTTTTTAAACCCTGATCACCTGCCCTTTATCGCGGGTGTGACCACAGGCGCATATGAGCAGGCAGGGCTAGATATCACTATCATTGAGCCTGATGACCATTATGATGGCTTTGCTGAATTGCAAAATCAAAGTATCGATCTGCATGTGAATGAGCCGATTCATCTGTTTGAGCATTATGCGCCTAATCTGCGTGCGCTTGGCTGTTTTTTTGAGACCGATGGCGGCATATTGATGCAGCAATCCAGTATGGATAAGCTCAAGAACAATCAGCCGATTCGCATTTGTACCCCGGCGGCTGAAGAAAAAACCAATCGCATTGGCTTTGAGATATTAGCGCGCTATGCTAAGAAAAACGGCTTTACTATCAGTCGTGACAATGTGAGCTTTGTACAAAAGGACTTTTATCATATAAAAAACTTGCAAGAAGACCCAAGCCTAGATGGTGCATGGCTATGCTTTTATAACTTTGAAGGGGTTGAGGCAACTCATGAAGGTTTAGACTTTACGTTTATTGACCAGCATCTGTCACCTTATCCGAATTTTTCGGCGTTAGAGATTCTCACGACGGATGAGATCTATAGTGCGAAAAAAGACGGGATAGATACCTTTATCCAAGTGACCAATCAGATGACAGAACACTGTAAAAGTGAGCCTGAGTCTGCGCGCCGCATGTATTATGACTATAGTAAAACTGACGCAGATGCTCTGATGGACAGCATCATTGATAATACGTTAGGCAGATTGATCACACCAATCACACCTAATGCAAATAAATGGCAAGCCCTACGCGAGATGCTAGCTGAAATCGATATCGTGACGTTGACTGATGAGCAGTATCAATCGCTTTGGGCGCTATAAGCGTTAAAATAGTTTGAGTAATAAAAAACCGCCATCGTGTTTGCTATGGCGGTTTTTTATTGCTTTTAAATTAAACTAATATAAATATGATATCAATCCCTATCGGACTTTGGCGAGTAAATTTAAGCGTGATAGGTGCGGTATCGTCAATAGCAAGGTTGCTTAATGGTGCGCGTTGTCCGACAGTAAGATGGTTCATGGTGCTTCCTTACGTTAGCGTGCTATTCCTTTAGAAATAATAGACTAATTGAGGGCACAAAAAAGCCGCTAAAGCATAAGCCATAACAATTTTTAAGGCAAACTCCAATCTAGTTATAACTAAAAAACTAAAATTACTTATTGAAGATAGAACTTTAGTTTGCCTTATTAAATGGCAATTAGCGAAAAATTCAGGCATAATTTTTATGTTTCTTAATTATGTATTAAAAGTAACTATTTATGACCCCAATAATTCTAAATTATTATTTAATTCGCTAATTCGCGATACATTACAGGTGATTTATGAGGTTAAAATTTGCGATTGTGCTTTCTATACCCTTCTTGATCGGTCTTAGTGCCTGTGATAAAGGTCTTAGTGCTATATCTAATAACAACACAAACTGTGGCGATGAAAGTTCTCTTCAATTAATTCAATCTTTGTTAGATGATAGCACTCAATCTTACGTTAAAAGGATCGCTTCCAATGAAGGTGTATCAACAGATAGTTCTGCTTTGAGAGCTAGTACTAGTCAAATTACTTATTCATTAGAAGATGTCCGTACTTCTAAAACTGATCCCAACAGCACAAAAGTCTTTTGTGTTGCAGCATTGTCTACAAATTTGGATACTGAAACAATTGATCGTGCTAATTTAGTTAATGAGTACTATGGAATATCAGAAGTTAATGAACAAGCTTTTCAACAGGATATTGACATGGATGGTAATGTTATAAACTATTCAATTGAATACTCTATACAACCTACTGATGATGGAAAAAATATTTATGGTCAATTACAAAATGGTTCAGAGCTTATCGATTTTATTAGTACGACAGTAGTCAGTGCTCTTCAGAAAAACAATGTACAAGCAATGAAGTCTCAAGAACAAAAGGATAATGCACAAAGAGCTATTGCTGAAAAACAGGCGATGGAAGCTGAAGCTTTATCAATCGCAGAGGCTGAAGCAAATGCGAGTATGGAAGCTGCGGAGGAGCTTGCCAATATTTCTTCTGAAAAAGCCAAAGCTAAGGCTACAATGGATTATAAACGTAATGAATTTAACGAATTATGGAGTTCAGCATCGACTGAGATTAGAGAGTCTTTGGCAGAAGGACAAAAGGAATGGGTAGCAGAACGTGACGAAATTTGTATCAACCGTGCTCAAGAGTCAGAAGTAGCTTGGCAAGAAGTTGTTCGTATGGAATGTATATCAGAGTTACTGGGTGACCGTTATTATCAAGTAAAAGAATATATCGATACATACAGTTGAGACAAATCTAATATCAGTAAAGTATTCATTGAAAAAAACCGCTACAGCATGAAATTGTAACGGTTTTTTCACTTCAGGCAAATTAGAAACTTAATTTTAGACACTAAGAGTGAGTAGTAAATTATTTGTAACTACTTCACAGATATTATTCAACTTTGCATAATTATAAATCACAAAATAAAATCTTAGGCCATGCTCTTTAAGCTTCTCCTTTTTTTACAACGCCTTTAACTGCTCAATCTGTGCATTCATCGTATCGAGCTGCCCTTCTAGCTCAGCCAGTTTCGCTTTCTCTGCATCGACCACTGCCGCAGGGGCTTTACTGACAAAGCCTTCATTGCCCAGCTTGCGCGCGATGCCGTCGGCTTGCTTCTGTAGCTTTTCATGCGCTTTACCTAGACGTGCCAGCTCAGCCGTTGGATCGATTAGCCCTTTCATCGGTACGAGTACACGTAGCTGACCGACCATACTTGATGATGATAGTGGTACTTCATCGCCTTCTTTGACGATATCTAAGCTCTCGACTTTCGCCAGCGCTTTGAATTGGTTTTTGATACGTGACAGACGCGCATCTTCATCTTGAGAGACGTTTTGTAGTAGCACTGGCAGACGTACCGCGTTACCCAGTTTCATCTCACCACGGATGTTACGGACGCTCGCGATTAGTTCTTGTAACCATGCCATATCCGCTTCAGTCTGCTCACTGATTTGGCTGGCATCAGTCTGTGGATAGTCAGCGATCACGATGCTGTCGGTGTTTTTACGATCCAGTAGCGGCGCGATGGTCTGCCAGATTTGCTCAGTCAGATACGGCATGATTGGATGCGTGAAGCGTAGCGCCGTCTCTAGCACGTGCAGTAGTACATAGCGGATTTGCGCTTTACGCGCATCCGTCACCGAGTCATCATTTAGGCTGGCTTTGGCAAGCTCCACGTACCAGTCACAGTACTCGTTCCAGATAAATTCATAGATATCTTGGCTGACCATATCGAGACGATACTGGGCAAAATGCTGATGGATATTGCTAATGGTCGAGTTAAGGCGACTCATGATCCATTTTTCTGGTAATTCCCATACGTCAGGGTTCGCCGTTTGGTCAATAGGCTTGGCATTGCTGTCACCATCGACACAGTTCATAAGGACAAAACGGCTGGCGTTCCAGATTTTATTACAGAAGTTACGATAGCCCTCGACACGCTTGAGATCAAAGTTGATATCGCGACCCGTACTGGCTAAGGATGTGAAGGTAAAGCGCAGTGCATCGGTACCGTAAGCTGGAATGCCCTCTGGGAACTCTTTACGGGTTTGCTTTTCAATTTTGGCCGCGTCTTTTGGATTCATCATATTGCTGGTGCGTTTTTCAACCAGCGTTTCTAAGTCGATACCGTCAATCAAATCGATAGGATCTAAGACATTACCTTTAGATTTTGACATTTTTTGACCATTGCCATCACGTACCAAACCATGAACATAGACGGTTTTAAACGGTACTTGCGGCGTGCCATCTTCGTTTTTGACGAAGTGCATGGTCATCATGATCATGCGCGCAACCCAAAAGAAGATAATATCAAAGCCGGTGACCAACACGCTGGTTGGGTGAAAGGTTTTAAGCACGCGCGGATCAGCGTTAGGGTCTGCCCAATCAAGCGTACTAAAGGTCCAAAGTCCCGAGCTAAACCAGGTATCAAGCACATCATCGTCTTGGCGCAATTTAACATCGTCGCTTAGATTGTACTTAGTGCGTACTTCCGCTTCATCACGGGCAACATAAATCTCACCAGTCGCATCGTCATACCATGCAGGGATACGATGTCCCCACCATAGCTGACGGCTGATACACCAGTCCTGCAAGTCGGTCATCCACGCCATATACATGTTTTTGTATTGTGCAGGGACGAACTCAATTCGGCCATCTTCTACGGCATCAATCGCTGGTTTGGCAAGCTTACTGACGGCCACGTACCATTGATCGGTCAACCATGGCTCAACAATCGTACCACCACGCTCAGCACGTGGGGCTTTGAGTGCGTAGTCTTCGATATCTTCTAGCCAGCCCTGCTCACCTGCTTGCTCAACAAGGAATTTACGCGCCGCAAAACGCTCAAGTCCTGCGTATTCACTTGGCGTCGTCTCCAGCGTTGGCTCACGTGTTTGTAGATCAGGATAAACTTCCATCGCTGGCAAAATGTTAGCGCGCTCATCAAGGATATTAATCAATGGCAAGTTATGACGACGACCGAGTTCATAGTCATTAAAGTCATGGGCTGGGGTGATTTTTACGCAGCCAGTACCAAATTCGATATCAACATAATCATCGGCAACGATAGGAACAATGCGACCAGTGATTGGCAAGGTAATGGTTTTGCCAATCAAATGCGCGTAACGCTCGTCCTTTGGATTGACGGCAACGGCGGTATCGCCAAGCAAGGTTTCAGGGCGCGTGGTAGCGACAACCAAATAGTCCTTACCATCTTGGGTTGTGATATCTTTCTCAGTGAAGTGATAGCGAAAATGCCACAAGCTGCCCTTTTCATCGACGTTTTCAACTTCTAAATCTGATAGCGCGGTTTGAAATTTTGGATCCCAGTTGACCAAACGCTTTCCACGATAAATAAGCCCATCATCATATAGACGAACGAACACTTCTTTGACCGCATTGGATAAACCATCGTCCATGGTAAAGCGCTCTCGCGACCAATCAACCGAGCTACCAAGGCGGCGAATCTGCGTGGTGATATTGCCGCCCGACTCTTCTTTCCACTCCCACACTTTATCGATGAAATCTTCGCGCGTCATATCACGGCGCTTCAAACCTTGCGCCTCCAAACGACGCTCAACGACCATTTGGGTGGCGATACCGGCGTGATCGGTGCCCGGTTGCCAAAGGGTATTATCACCATCCATGCGATGATAACGGGTTAGTGCGTCCATGATGGCATTGTTAAAGCCATGACCCATATGCAGTGAACCGGTGACGTTTGGTGGCGGCAAGGCAATAGAAAATGACTCGTCTTTATCAAAACTTGGCTTAAAATAACCGCTATCTTCCCAGCCTTGATACATGCCTGCTTCGACATCGCTTGGATTGTAGGCGTTCTCTAATTGGCTTAAGGCGGCCTGAATCGATTGGGTCAGGTTGGTTTTGGTGTTGCTCTTGGGATAGTCAGGGGTATTAGGAGTACTCATAATAGAATGGTCTTTTATTAAAAATGAAGGTGGTCAAACAAAGTTATCGAAAAATAGGGAAAATAATTAATAGAGTGATTTTAACGCAGATAAGCAGATTTTGTTAGATGCTAAGGACATTTATCAGTCTTCAATAGAGGCAGGGGCCAATTTACAACAGTAATCGGCTGAACACTCAACATAATAAACGCTGCGCATACGCTAGAATAAAGAGAAACCTAAATTATTATCAGATAAACAGCGAGCCGACCGTGTCTAAAGATAGCGAGCACAACGATAACAATAATAGTAGCAATAGCAGCCGCTCTAATACTGAAAATAGAGAGGATGAACGCTCTATAGATGATGACAATTATTATAAAGGCAATGCTCAAAGAGGTAGTGCTAAAGGAAACAGTGCTAAAGACAAAGTAGAAGGCGATACTGAGGCGCAGAGCGACTCCGATACCACAGAAAACTTAGAAGACGAAGACTTTTCTGAGGATATTAGCGAAGAAGACAAAGAGACCATCAAAAAAGTCGCCAACGATGACAATTTTAGCCAAGCAAAAAGCTATGCCAGTATCTTGGTTGAGCAGGTGATGGATGCCAGAGAAACCTTTGAGCGCTCGCTTGGCTCGTTATTTACCAGTGCTTTTACCGCAGGGCTTGAGATTGGCATCAGCTTCTTTATGATTTTATCGGCTTTTGCGCTTTTGAGTGGCGTGCTCCCCAGTCATTATGCGATCGTCCTCGCTTCCCTACTTTATCCGATTGGCTTTATTATTGTCGTCATTGGTCAATCGCTTTTATTTACCGAACAAACCTCACTGTTGAGCCTGCCTGTTCTCAACAAAATCGAACCGTTACATAAGTTGCTACGCCTTTGGGGCATTGTCATCGCCGGTAACGTCGTTGGTGGCTGTTTGTTTGCCGCTTTGATGATAGGCCTAGGTTTAAATATGCAGCTGTTTAGCGTCAGTGACATCGATGCCTATGCCGAGCATATCTTAGGGTTTAGATGGTGGGTGATATTTGGTAGCGCCATCTTGGCGGGCTGGATGATGGGCATCACCGCCTGGCTTGTCACATCGGCGCGCGATACCTTTAGTCGCATTGTTTTAGTGACCTTGATTACCGGCAGTATTGGCTTTTTAGGTTTGCATCATAGTATCGTCGGTAATATCGAGATATTTTCTGCTTTGCTTTATGGCAATACCGTCAGCTTAGCGCGCTATTTGCTATTTTTGGCGGTGATATTGGTTGGCAACACCGTTGGCGGGGTGGTATTTGTCGCGGTACTAAAAAACCGTACCTTCTTATTTGATATTGCCAAAGCAAAAGAAAAAACCGCCACAGATAAAGCAGATGAAGAAAATAATATAAACAGCCGTATAAATACCCGCCGACCTTATTAACAATAATTAGCAGTAAAATCCTCAAGCTAATTTCCCATGACAGATTTTAAGCATTTAAACCTGTTATGGGATTTCATGAACGAGTGATATATAGTAAATTCCATTTAGAAATGTTATAGGACTGCTAGAATAAATTTTTCGAAGCCTCTGGAGTGCGAAGCACACAGCAAGCGAGGAAGATTTATTCCAGCAGAGCGCTATTTTAAATGAACCACTTTTATATTGAATTGGCTATAGATGCTTAACGTCTGTCTAAATCATTAGCGTTAAAGCATGCGCGCGGCTAATACACTGCTTTCTATTTCAGATTTTCTCAGTTTATTGTGCCGTGCGCTAAATATGCGTACCAAAATCCCTGCCGTCAAGAACATTACCAAGGTATAGATGGCTGGCATCATCGACATATCGTAGTTCGATAATAGTGTCAACGCCATAAATATCGATAAAGTACTATTTTGGAGCCCGACTTCTAGCGTGATTGACGTTCTTTGCGCCAAATTTAGACCGAACCATTTGCTACTATAATAACCAAGCGCCATGGTTGAAAGGTTCAATATTATCGACACAGGGCCGGTAGCGATAAAGGCATCGACGATGATATCGCGTTGCACATAGCCCAAAAATAGCACTAAAAACGTTAAAAACAGCACGCCAAAGCGCGACACATAGACTTGTGAGCGATCGGCGACTGCTGGCGCGTAACGCTTAATCAGCATGCCGATACTAATAGGCACAATCGTTAGCAGCACCAAAGTAAGCACCGTTTTTAATACGGGCAATTCAAACGCGCTACCGCTGCCCATAAAATAAATCAACGAAAAGCTCAGTACAATTGGAATGGTAAATACCGTGATAACGCTGGCAATCGCGGTCATCGTCACCGACAGCGCGACATCGCCTTTGGCCAAATAAGTAAATAAGTTTGAGGTAGTGCCGCCCGGACATAGCACGAGCAGCATAACGCCGACGGCATACTCTGGGCGTAATGGCATGATATTGGCTAAGGCAAAGCCGATGATTGGCAGCAGTATCAACTGATTGGTCAAGCCTATACCGACGGCTTTGGGGTATTTTAGCACCCGTTTAAAATCGTTGGTGACGAGGGTCAAGCCCATGCCCATCATGATTAAAAACAAGCAAATAGGAATAATAACTGAGTTTACTAAAGTGACTAGCGCCAAACTTTCCATAATGACATCCCTGTAAATATGACCTATTCCTAGATCAACTGCTAATGATTAAGTGATACTTGCTTAGCATTCCTTGCTAAGGCTGGTTAATAGCGGCTAACGCTTAGCATCAACGGCCATCACTCATTGTTATGCTGAATTGCTGTTATATAGTCAAAATATCCTAAAAACGAGACGGTATTGCTGATATATCGATATTATTTTTCACTCACTATAGCTTTCATGAGAGTGCTTATAGCATAAAAGTCAGCAAAACATATAGCGAGTATATAGCGCAAATGTCATACATATTTGCTTTATTCAACGACTCATCAGTCAAGTGTAAAATGTGGGAATAGAGTAGAAATAGAAAGGGTTTTAGTCTAAATAAGAGGATTTGCCAGAAGGTTTAATATGGTTAGGGTTAAATGGCTTTAAAGGATTGAGGCTTTATCAGAATTCTCACAACTATGGACGGCGGTACCATAGGCAATGGCTTCGACCATACTGCCCAACTGATTGACATTACTGACTTCAAAACGCAGGCCATAAATATGATTATAGCCTTTCGCCTGCGCTTGGCTACGCATACGTACGGCGGCTTCACGGCGCGCGCGGTCGAGCAAAGTTTCATAAGTAGTGAGATTTTTACCAAAGATACTTAAAACGCGAGCAATGACCATTTTAAAATAATCTTGCGCAATCACCACGCTGCCAAGTACCAATTCACCCTCAGTATGAGCTGCAAGTTTGGGTACATAAAAGCGCTCGGTCGAGACGACAATATGACCAAGCTCTTTTTCAGCGATTTTTAATTGTGCCAAGTGCTGACGCTCATGCCGTGAGCCAAAAAACCAGCCGACCACAAACAACACCAGAAGCGGCGCGTAGTTGATGAGCATTTGGGTGAGAGAATTATTCATGGACCGTCTCGAGCGTCAAAAAGCATTGCTGCTTTTTTTACTGGTTAATTAACCAAAAGGATTGAAACGTGGCAAATCATCAGCAGCAGCGGTTGGGTTTTGCAGTGCTGCTTGGTTATGATTTTGCAAACCTGTAGGACCAGAAGGAGTGCTCGGCGGTTGATGAGATGACGGCGAAGAGATTGACTGCTGCGGCATGGGCACGGCTTTAACCGCGGTACCATAAACAAACAGCTCAGAAGCGCCTTGGGCAATACTAGAAGTCGAAAACCGCAGACCTACCACAGCATCAGCACCCAAGGCCTCTGCCTTGATGACCATACGATCGATCGCTTCTTGGCGTGACTCTTCTAACAGCTCGGTATAGGCCGTCAGCTCACCACCAACGATATTTTTTAGCCCAGCGAACAAGTCTTTGCCCACGTGCTTTGAGCGCACAGTACTACCGTAAACGACGTCCAAGCGCTCGGTAATCTGATAGTTGGGTAAGTGCTCAAGGTTGGAAAGTTGCACAGTCATGCTACAGCCTTATCGGTGACTTATATGGGTTCAATGAACATTTATGGTTTCAATGAATAATAAACAATCAATATTGTTGAAACAAACCATGCTAGTCGTTGGTATGAAACAATAAAAACAGCTCGGTCAAATTGCCTTCGATGCTATTGGCCATTTGCGCCATTTTATCTTCATCAGCGCGCATTTCGGCAAGTTCAGGATCTTCATCATCGATACCGCTTAGCACAATCATTGGTAAGGTTAAGACCGCCACATCTTCTGCCGTTTCTTCATCTTCAAACCAGTCACTGGCTTCATCACCATACATCGCATCGACAAAACCAATCGACCAAGCAACAATGTCAGACTCTTCTGAAAAATCGACCGCCACTTCTTCATCACCCGCATCTTCACCAAAGGGTAGCTCGATCGGCGTCTCGTTTTTTAGCTCAGCCATAATCGAGTCGCGCCAGCGCTGAATACCGTCAATCACATTTGCAGGAATGTCACTGACGTGACCTTCAAATAGCGCATCGAGCCAATTTGGCAACGGACGACCAATAACTGTCGCGGTCAAAAAACCGTGGGTGGCAACACTATCCAGCACAAACGGGCTCTCATCATTGTCCAAATAGTCTAATAATTCATCGAAACTGAGTGGGTTATTCATAGCGTGGGGTCCTCGGCGGCTAGATTACGGCGTACGCCATACATGAGTATGGCAACATAAAAAGAGCTGATTGCAGCATCATTTTTAACAATTTAATATTATTAAAAACCTCTGACAATCAGCTTAGCACAATATACTTAACATGATGATTGCTTATCTGTGTAACCAGTTAACAACTTTCGGCTAACACAAGCCATTATCTCTACTTTGCCTGATTATCAAGCGGCAAACTTAAAACAGAAATAACGGGTTAAATATCGTCATCATCCCAGTCATCGCCATCTTCATCAAAATTATCGATGTCATCAAGATCGTCTTTGAGCTCTTTTTCTAGACGTTTTTCTTCTAGTAGGTTATCAATCAAACGGCGTTTTTCAAGGCTACTTAAGCGCGTACGCGCACTGGTTTCGGCCTCTTCCACCATCTTGGCGTCGTCATCATCGACAAAATCGTCATCAAAATCGTCATCAATATCAGCGTCACTCATGACAAGCTCCTATCGTTTTTCGGCAAAGGTATTAAAAATACATAAATATATATATGCCTTATAAAGTCTCTCCCAAGCGTTGTCAATCCTTTTTATCACTATGACAACGTTGTGCTCAAAGCTAATAAGCGCACAAACATTTATCTTACAGGCAATTGTAGAGATTCACTGACGTCTAAAGTGACAAATTTACCCCTGCTCTTCTGTCTCTTCAATCATCAATACCGCATTACGTACATCAGCCAGCCGCTGAATCATGGCATCATTACCGCCATCGAATATCGCACATTCGCGCTCATAAACGGTCGTTGGGCGCATGACGCTTTGGAGCTGCACATGATGATTGATTTGTTTAATACCCGCATTTGGTAGCAAAATAAGCATCTGCTCTTTTTTACCGACGCTCTCTAATAAATGACTCATCGCCTCAACTTGCGCATTGTCACTGACACCCGCTTTCGCTGGTAAGGCAAATCTTGACAGCTCGATATGCTTATCGTGGATAATTTTATTGAGCATGAGATACAGCTTAGCGAGCATCACCCCTGCCAATGCTACTTTGGCATGGCTATTATCTGCCTTTAGCATCACATAAGCGCCGCTTTCATCAAAGTGTGGCTCATTAATCGCGCTGACCCCAAGCAATAATGGCTGCTTGAGTAATTCGGTCACCGCTTGATTTAATAACTGCGTACATAATGCCAAATAAGGCAGGCGCTGCGACGGCGCTAAGCGCTCGAGCATATTGAACTCATCATGAAAGACTATCTGGACGCTGACACTATCAAATGGACGGTTGGCAGACAGCCGAGCCATACCATTAGAGCCATTAGGCCTATGGCTGTCATGATTGTTAGCATTGCCAGCAGTCAGTTGGTCCTGTAGATTGTCCGCGCCATCGTTACTCATAGCACGTGCAGTTGTGTCATGAGTCGCATCAAGCTCAAGATTTTGACCTTGCTGCCCTCTAACGTATTGATTGACCGCACTATGAATATCGAGTTTACGCAGTAGGTCTGATTTATCAGCATTTGGATTGCGGCTGGTAGCCGCGGCATTGGCGACACTAGCGGATTCTGTTGACACATCTTCTGTTTCATCACCACGCTCAAGGTTGCGCTCATAACCGCGCGCAAATTCGCGCTGATCGATCTGCCTGTACTGCTCGCGATGTAAATCTTGAATATCGCGGCTTAGGGCATTGATTTGCTCCTTAGTTGGGCGCGCAATATAACCATAAATCAGCCATAGCAATAAATGCAGCAGCATCGAGCCAATCACAAACGGCCACTGCATGGCGATAATCTCACCCTTGCTAATGTCTTTAAGCGTCAAGGCCACGCTACCGATGACTGCATCGCCTTTGGTGGCAATTTGGCTAATGGTATCGCCTTGCTGCATCGGTGCATTACCGACTGGCACCAAGACATCGCCATTATTGTCTTTAATCAAAATGCGGGTGACGTCCTGCTCGCTGGTATAACGATTGGCTATGACGCTAAGGCTGACGCGGTCTTTATTTTCTAAAGATAAGCGCGCTTCATCAATGAGCTGAGCGACCATTTGCTCGCCCTTTTGGGCACGGCTATTGCTCAGCTGCTGATCGGTACTGATGACCAATAATAGGGTCTGCAAACAAAAACTAACCAGAAGAATAATGGCAAACAACCCTTGCCGCGGCGCTAAATACGTCATGATATGGTAAACTTTTTTGGATAAATGGAATTAAAAAACGAGGCTATGGCTCATTTTCTGGAAGAGTATGCAGCTATCTTTTTTATATTTACTTTGGCTCAATTTACTATCGCAGCTACTCGCTAAATAATATTTAATCAAATGTCATTTACGAGACCTGACTATCGTACATGAGATTTGTTGTGCAAGTATGTTTGGCGCACGCGCACATCAACAAATCCCCGTTTATTTTCTCTACTATATCATCATAGTAAGGGTTATGGCGTTAGCGAATCGCATAAATTTATTGTAAGAATTTTCTTCTATGCGGCGGCGCTTTTTAGGCCTGTTAATTGGGTATGCTAAGCGTTTTTATCAGACTGTGAGACTTTGTACCTCATCTATAGGCGCTGCCCAGTAAAGCTGCTATTATTCCCAATCTTATATCAGCATACAAGGGACAATTGAGCGATGCAAAAAAATACATCTTACTCGTTACCAAAAGACAGCAAAGCTTGGCAACAAGCGGTCGATTCTGTAGCCTCATTATTGCCTAAAGGCACAAATCTACATGATTTTGATGCGCTACAATCCTTGCCTGTGTTTGCCTTAATTGTGGTATTGCCGACGCATGTATCTTCGCTCGATATTCATCAATATGTGCAGTCTTGGGTCGATGAGCAGCCAAACTGGCACTTGGTCACTGTCGCAGAAGACGCCGACGCCAATTTTGTCGATATTGAGATTGCTGATATAGATACCACACAGCCATTTGCCAAGCGCTCGTTTATTGATGTGCAAGTGTTCCGCTATCTGCTGGTGCCCGTCACCGATACTCTCATGCACCCTGCTAAAAAGACAGCAGCGGCGCACATTATCGATGACCAATTGACCACCCGTCTGCGCCACGAATTAATTGAAGACTATAAAAACTCGCAAACTGCCATAGGTAGCGAGCATTTAGATGTGGTCGACTGTCATATCTTGTCGGTCGGTCATATGCTACGTACCCATAAGCTGGCCTGTTTTGATATGGATTCGACGTTGATTGAGCAAGAAGTCATCGTTGAGCTGGCAAAAACTGCAGGGATTGGCGAGCAAGTTGCAGCCATTACCGAAGCGGCGATGCGCGGTGAGATGGATTTTGATGAATCCTTTGCACAGCGCGTGGCGTTATTAAAAGGCATATCGACCGATGTGCTCGATGATATTTGTAGCCGTTTAACCTTATCAACAGGCGCGCTGACCACTATTAGCGCCCTTAAAGCTCTGGGTTATCATACGGTCTTGGTCTCAGGCGGCTTTACCTACTTTGCCCGTTATATCGCTGAGCAACTAGGCATCGATGAAGTGCACGCCAATGCGCTAGATATCGAAGACGGCGAAGTGACCGGTCATGTGCAACTGCCGATTATTAATGGCGCCAAAAAAGCGGCGATTGCTGAACATACTGCTGAGCGCTTGGGTATTGATATGTCGCAAGTGGTTTGCGTCGGCGATGGTGCCAATGATTTACCGATGATGGCGCTGGCGGATTTGGGCGTGGCGTTTAATGCCAAACCCATCGTGCAAGCGCGTGCAGACGCTGCGGTCAATGTTACAGGGCTTGAAGGCGTGCTTTATGCGCTTGGCTATCCAGCCTTTGCCCGCACTAAATAACGCTTAACCATTCTAAAAAATTAGCTAGGTTAAGGATTTGTCTTTAGCCTAGCTTTTATGGTTGAAGCTTTTTTATATCTACATCTCTTTTACCCTATTCATCTTACTTTCATCTTGTTAAATAAAAAAGGACTGTCCATGACGGCAACACAATCACCGCGGCCAGATGCGCCGTCATCTTCCACTCCTCTAGATAATGAATATTCAGTTCAGGAAAGCACCCCTATTTATAATGACAGTCCAAAGCAGCTATTTGGCGTCTATGCCAAAGGCATTGCGATGGGTGCAGCAGACATTGTACCCGGTGTTTCTGGCGGTACGATTGCTCTAATTGCAGGGATTTACGAGCGCTTGATTAATGCTTTGAGTAGCGTCGGCCCTCATCTTTGGCAAATATTTCGTCAACAAGGCGGGCTTAAAGGCTTGGTCGCCGTCTGGAAGCAAGTCGATGCCACTTTTTTGGTGTGCTTGTTACTTGGTATCGCCACCAGTTTTGCTACGTTAGCTGGATTTATTAAGCATTTACTCGACCATCAGCCTTTACTGATTTGGTCATTCTTTTTTGGTTTGGTGGTGGCAACAGTCTTTATCTTATTGACTGAGATTACGCGCTGGAATATAGGACGGGTGGTATTGTTCTTGCTAGGCGCTGGTAGCGCGGTTGTCATCAGTAGCTTGCCCTTATTGACCACCGTGCCAAGTTTGCCTTATTTGTTTCTTGCAGGTGCAATTGCCATTTGTGCGATGATATTACCCGGTATCTCAGGCTCCTTTATATTATTGTTGATGGGCGCTTATGACACCGTACTCGAAGCGGTGCATACGCTAAACTTTAGTATTATTTTTACCGTCATAGCTGGCATGGCAACGGGGTTATTATTATTTACGCGTATGCTCAAATGGTTGCTATCACGCTATTATCAAGCAACCCTTGCTTTGCTGACAGGTTTTATCGCAGGCTCGCTGGTGAAAGTTTGGCCATGGAAAACCGATGCGCTCGGTACATTAAATAGCGCTGCTATCAATAACGTCATGCCATGGCAATATCCTACGGGTGCTCATTGGCTAACCACTTTAGGCTTAATGCTGTTAGGCGCTGTTTTGGTCACCGCCTTATCATGGTGGGGGCGCCGCGGCGTTCGTCCTTAAAGCCAAATCTACGTTAAAAGTAAATTAAGTCCAAAAAAGCGCCTACGATTAAGGCGCTTTTTTGTTGCTATTGACGGCAATATTTGCGCGTAAGTTTCTTAAAACTGTTTAAAAAAATCAAACGTCAGCTGTTGTCGCAAAGTCGTCGCTAGCCTCTTTAGCTTTAGCTCGCAAACTTCCATAATGACCCTGTTGGAATTCACCTGATAAAGAGCGAGATGAACAATGTTATTAACCATATTTTCTACTTTTGCCAGTGAGACATGGGGCGCAGGTGCCATATTGGGTACTGGACTGCTAATGGGCTTGGTGCTTGCGCTGGCTTTATCAGCGCAGCGTTGGTTACTGTGGTATCTGTTTGGTGGCATGGCGTATTGGTTGGCGGTTGAAGCCATTTATAGCTTATTAAGTTATTGGTCGGTACTATCAGAATGGCACAATTATGTGGTCGCGATGGGTATTAGCTGGTTGCCTTTGATAGGTTGGGTACTCTATAGAGCTTTGCGTTACGAAGACGTCAGCCGCACTGTACATCAGCAGCGCGAGCTACAAGCCGCCCGCTATATTGAACACACGCCCGTTTATGATGATGACTATCAACCGCGCTTTCACTAATTCAGTCATTTACTAAGCTTGTCCCTATCATACGGCTGTCATCGAATGTTACAAGATACTTAAGGCACTCTACGTAAACCCTAAAGAATGGAAACTTATTATCTGTTCAATCGTTTATAATCTAATTATATATTTGTCATAAAAATTGTTATAAAGTACGCATTATTTTGCGTTTCATTTCTCATTCTTTAGGTTGTTTAGGAGTTCGATTATGTTTACTGTTCCTGTATTAGATATTAAGTCTGACCCATTAGATGTGTTATTAGCGGTGATTGGTTATCGTTTATCGATGCTCGCTGATAGCGAAGATGAAGACGTTAAAGCGCTGTTTGCTGATCGCAAAGTCACTATCGAGCTTGCCAGCACTGACGCTGATATTGCGCGTTACTATAGCTTTGATAATGGTCAATTTAGTCAACATAGCGGTCATGCCAAAGACGCTGATTTGACGATTAATTTTAAAGACTCGATGACTGGCGTTAAGCTATTGACCAAAGGCAGCCTGCCTGCTTTTATGACTGCCGTGCAAGAAGGCAATTTGAGCATCGAGGGCGACTATAGCCTCATGATGTGGTTCAATAAGCTTGCCAAACATATCGTGCCAGCGGTGCCAGAACAGTACAAACCTTATATTCAACAAGCCAAGCCTTACGCCTATAAAGCGCAGCAGTTTGCCAATCATTGGATCGGCGTTGCTAAGCATAAATTGGGTAAATAATAACTCAATCGAATAAGTAATGTCACGAATGAAAATAAGCAGATAGTAGCTGGCTAACGTCCATATAATCTAGCGTAAAAACAATTTAGTGTAAAAACAGTCTAGTGTAAAAACAACCTAGATACGTTTCACTACTTAGCACTATTCTGATTTTCTAAAAAGGTTGCGGTATACTATACGGCAACCTTTTTTTATTGCCTAAATTATTTTGTCTACACTTTAACAAAGGCATAAACCCAAGGTTACTCAATTTTTCTTAATTTAACTAATCGCTATTAATTTATCTAATACCTCTTAATATCGTTATAAAAGGATTTATCTCATGGCAGGATTGCTTAATATCTCAGAACCAAATGCCAATAACCATAGTCATAATAATACTGATTCAATACTTAATAATAACAATGCGTCCCATGATTTTTTAGCAAGCTTAGCGACAGACGCGACTAAAAACCGCGAGAAAAAATACAGCCGTGAACAAATCGCTCAGTTGTTTGACTTGCCGTTGATGGATTTATTACTGCAAGCACAGACGATACACCGCCAACACTTTAGCGCTAATGAAGTACAAATCAGCACCTTACTGTCTATCAAGACCGGTAACTGTCCTGAAGATTGCGGTTACTGCTCGCAGTCCGGTCACCACCGCGATACCACTAAGCTACAAGCAGAAAAGCGTATCGAAGTCGATAAAGTCATTGCCGCCGCCAAACGCGCCAAAGCCACAGGTTCATCGCGTTTTTGTATGGGTGCAGCATGGAAACACCCAAGCGCAAAAGACATGCCTTATGTGGTCGAACTGGTCAAAGAAGTCAAAGCATTGGGACTTGAAACCTGTATGACTCTCGGCATGCTAGATACAGACCAAGCGGCACAGTTAGCGGATGCAGGTTTAGATTATTACAATCATAATCTCGATACCTCGAGAAGTTACTACGAGCAAGTGGTCAGTACGCGCAGCTATGATGAGCGCTTAGATACCATTGCGAATGTACGCAATTCAGGTATTAACGTTTGTAGCGGCAACATCGTTGGCATGGGTGAAAGCCGTAATGATCGCATCGCTTGGATCCATGAGTTACTAAAAATGCCCAAAGCGCCTGAATCTATTCCAGTCAATTTACTGGTGCCTATTCAAGGGACGCCGATTGGCGATAAAGTATTAGCAGAAGGTCAGCTATCTGTCCTTGAATGGATACGGACGATTGCCGTAACGCGTATCTGCTGTCCAACCAGCTATGTACGCTTATCTGCTGGACGCGAAAGTTTATCTGATGCTGAGCAAGCACTGGCATTTATGGCAGGGGCAAATTCATTCTTTTATGGTGATAAGCTTTTGACCACCGGCAATGCTAGCCAATCAGGTGACGATAGGCTGATGCGCGAGCTTGGCTTAACCAAGCAATTTGCCGCGCCACGAGCGCCAAAGCAAGTACCGGTGCTTGACGCCATGAGTGGTCATCAGTCGCAAGTTGTCTTAGCAGAGTAAATGCCTTGCGTGCCGCTACCATTATCACGTAATCTGCGCTAAGCTTGCCGACGTTATGAATCAAGAAATTGTGCATAAGATATCAAATCGTAAGAGAGAATATGATGGCAGATTATTTCAATTGGATTAAAGCGGCACACATTATCTCTATGGTGTGCTGGTTTGCGGCGATATTTTATTTGCCGCGCCTATTCGTTTATCATGCGATGAGCGAAGATAGCATCAGCCACGAGCGCTTTGCCATTATGGAGCGCAAGCTCTATCGCGGTATCATGACACCATCGATGATAGCCACCTGGTTGTTTGGTTTATGGATGTTGGGAATGGGCTGGGATGTTTATAAAACTCAGGGCTGGCTACACGTAAAATTATTATTGGTGGTGCTACTTTCTGGTTATCATGGGGCTTGCGGATTTTATCGTAAAAAGCTCATTGATAATCCGCATTATAAATCGCATAAATTTTGGCGCTGGTTTAATGAAATTCCAGTATTTGCGTTAATCTTTATTGTGATTTTAGTGGTGGTAAAACCCTTTTAAAAACAGCTAACAATAAGGCTTATTTACCTTATAAGCATTTTTATCTTTATTCTAAAATCCATAAAAAAGCGTCCGTTACTCTAACAAGTGACGGACGCTTTTTTTATCTCTCAAGTAAGCTGAATAAATACCCTTAAAAATTAAACGTTTGGTCGCATGATTTGATAGACGTTGCTTAAATCATAAACACGGTAGCGCGCAGGCTCACGGCGATTTTCACCGGCATAGCTCAGTATTAATGCTTGCTTGGCGCGCTCATCGACCCAGCCAACAAACAGTCCGCTATGCTCGACACCATTGTAACCATGATTGATATAATACAGCCAATCACCGACTTCAATATCCTTGCTACTGGCATAAGGGCCTTGACCGTAAGTGCCTTTATGGATGGTATCGCGGCTTACCCCTGCTCGATTAAACACCGCATTGAGATAGTCCCAGCAGCCACCTTTAATAATCGTACGCTCATTTAACGCCATCTTGCGCGCAGTGCTAATCACTTCGCGCGCCGCCCGACTGCTTTGGGTTTCAGCATTGCTCAGCAGCGGTAAATATTCGCTATCGACATTGTCATAATTGCCAGATAAAAATGCGGGCAGAACAGATGGTGCTTGGCGCTGTACTTCAGGATAACGGTAATTGCTTTGGGCATTACCGATGTAAGCATTTTGGTTAGAATAGGAGTTATTAGAGTAGCTGTTATTAGAAGAGCTATTACTAGAATAGCTTGGTTGGCCGTTGCTCGAATTCGAGCGATAGCTAGTGGCATTACCAGCACGTTGAATGGTAGAGCGTGTGCTAATTTTGGCCGAAGGGACCGCTGAGTACGCTGGGGTATATCGGGCGCTATAATCAGGTTGGGCTGATTTTTGTGCAATTAAGGCGCTCATACTATCAGCGTTAGCTTGGCTGACCGGAAAAATTGCAGCAAAGGTAAGTAATAATGCACTGCTCGACGTTGTGATTGACCAAAAGGACAAACGCGACATGACCAACTCCTTGGCAACATATTATTGATGACTTAGTTTGAGCTTTGACCATTCACAAAGTTTGGTCTTTGTAAGCTGGTATCAATAAGCATATTAACGATAAATAAGATAAATTTTTCAATCCTACTTATAAACCATTTGTACAGGAATCTGCAAGTACTATTGCTTTTAGATAAGCGATAAAAGGTATGAAATTGAGGATAAGTGGTAAAACGAGGCTTGGTTTTTATAAAAATATGGTTTTTAGAAAGACATCGGCTTTAGAAATATGAACGGAGATTCAGAAAGAATAATTAGCTATTATCAGATTGTAGACTATTTATAGAAAAACAGACCAAAGGATAAAAGCCAATCAATAATTTACTCATCGCTCATTTTGATATTGGCATGGCGTTTGCTCAAAGCCTGACCTTGTAAGATGGCTTTGGTCGCGGTTGCTTCTTGGATATTATCAAAGCCACTGATTAGATATTTACGAATGTCATCACAGTCGACAATTTGTAGCTGCTCGCCAATTAAGTTAATTTTGTCGCCATCGGTCAGATGGATATGCGCGCGTTTACCTTGATGGTCATGTACCAACTCGCCATCGCGCACCCACAAGACGCCGCTACTAATAACGCCGCTCATGGTTTTTTTACGCTGTTGGCGCTGCCGATTAAAAATAAAACTGCCAATAATCAATAGTGCCAAGGCGCCAATTGCTAAGCGCTCAGGTAGTAAGCTCATTGCCAAAGCGACCGCCACTGCCCCAACCAGTAATGCGGTGCCGAACCAAAACAGCCCGTTATCGGCTGCGGGCGACTGTCCTTGCAAGGTGATTTTGGCGCCGTCATCGGTCAGCTTTAGCATGCATGAATACCTGTTTAAGAGCAGTGGATGGTTAAAAACTGAAATAAGCAGTTATAAAGGATGGGTTGGAAACTTACCAACCCAATGCTGTTTTTTGCATATCGATAAGTTCAGCTATACCTTTTTCAGCAAGGATAAGCATAGCGTCTGCTTGAGCGCGGGTAAAAGGTTTTTCTTCTGCTGTACCCTGTAGTTCGATAAACTCGCCTTTTTGGGTCATCACCACGTTTAAATCGGTATCACAGCTGGCGTCTTCTTCGTAGTTTAAGTCCAAATACGCTTCGCCGTCTTTCATACCAACCGATACCGCAGCGACCAAACCAATCAATGGATCAGCTTTTAGTTTTTTGGCTTTTTGTAGACTCTCTAATGCATCGATAAGGGCAATGGCTGCACCCGTCACGCTCGCAGTACGCGTGCCACCGTCCGCTTGCAAGACATCACAATCAAGATAGATGGTATTTTCGCCAAGTTTACCCAAATCAATCATTGCTCGTAAGCTACGACCGATCAAACGCTGAATTTCTTGCGTACGCCCTGACTGTTTGCCGCGAGCTGCTTCGCGCTGGTTACGGGTATTGGTCGCACGCGGCAACATGCCGTATTCGGCGGTAACCCAGCCTTTACCTTTACCTTTGAGCCAGCGTGGTACGCCTGCCTCCACGCTTGCGGTGCATAGTACTTTGGTATCGCCAAAGCTGACCAATACTGAACCTTCAGCATGCTTCGTATAATGGCGCTCAAAGCTGATTGAGCGAAGTTGGTGAAGCTCACGGTTATCAATACGCATAAAATTTCCTAGTACGATGTTATAAAATCAAAGTGATAAAGCGTTATAAAACAATAGGGTCGTCGCGACGTTAACAGCTATGTTAGCAAGCGAAAAGATGACGTTATCCTAACGTGGCAGCGGCGCAATAGCAAGAATCACCAAGCTATTACGCCGCTACTTTCGCAAGATTTAGTGCTAAAAGTTTGATGCCAAGAGTTTAGTGTTAAAGGACTGCTGCCAACCTTATTCTAACCCTTCTATCTTACGCAATTCTTTACGCAGGATTTTACCGACGTTTGATTTTGGTAATTCATCTACGAACTGAATATGACGCGGACGCTTGTAACCAGTTAATTGCTTTTTGCCAAAATCAATCAGCTCTTGCTCAGTTACCTCGCCTTTTTTGACCACGAACAGCTTAGGATCTTCGCCGCGCTCGTCATTAGGAATGCCGATAGCGCCGCATTCTACCACATTCGGATGCTCGCTCATGGCTTCTTCGATTTCATTTGGGTAGACGTTAAAGCCTGACACCAAAATCATATCTTTTTTGCGATCAACGATTTTGATAAAGCCTTTTTCGTCCATGATACCGATATCGCCCGTTTTCAAAAAACCTTTGGCAGTAAAGGTTTCAGCCGTTTCTTGTGGGCGGTTTTGATAACCAATCATCACCTGTGGCCCTTTGACACAGATTTCACCGCGGTCGCCGAGTGCAACTTCATTTTCATCATCATCGATTAAAATAATGTCGGTGCTAGAAGCAGGAATACCAATTTTACCGGTAAATTCAGAGATGGTCATTGGGTTAAAGGCCACTACTGGTGAGGTTTCCGACAAACCGTACCCTTCAACGATGGGCAAGCCAGTGATTTTATGCCACTCTTTTGCCACGCTGGGCAAGACCGACATGCCACCGCCAATCGAGGCTTTTAGATTAGAGAAATCTAAACCGGCAAAACCTTCTTTATGCACCAAACCGTTAAACAAAGTATTTACCGCCGGAATAAATGCCGGTTTATACTTCGCCATCTCTTTAATCAATCCATCCAAATCACGCGGATTTGGAATCAGCAAGCCAGCATAACCTTGATACATGCCGTACATACCGCAAACCATAAACGAGAACACATGGTATAGCGGCAGCGCGGTCAAAATCACGTCATCGGCATCGACATCGTCGTCGAAGGCGCTATTCATTAAGACACTGATTTGGAGCATGTTGGCGACTAAGTTGCCGTGTGACAGCATCGCACCTTTGGCAACACCGGTGGTACCGCCGGTATATTGCAACAAGGCGACATCGCTTAAGTTTAAATCAGGACGCTTATATTTACTCGCTGAAACGGCATTTAACGCGTGTTTGAAGCTCGTGCTACCGGGCAGGCGGTAGGCCGGAATCATCTTTTTCACGTGGCGCGCAACAAGATTGACGACGGTGCCTTTGACCAAACCAAGCATATCGCCCAATTTACAGACGATAACGTGCTGTACTTGACCTTTGTCTTCGGCTTCTTGGTAAGTTTTGGCAAAGTTTTCAACGATAAATAACGCTTTGGCGCCGCTGTCGTTTAGCTGATGCGACAACTCGCGACTGGTATATAGCGGGTTGACGTTGACCAAAATCATGCCAGCGCGGATGATACCGAGCATCACAATAGGATACTGCAAGATGTTGGGCATCATAACGGCAACTTTGTCACCTTTGACCAATCCTAACGACTGCAAATAACTGGCGATTTGGCGGCTGTATAAATCTAATTGCTTAAAGGTGATTGATGAACCCATGCAAATATAAGCAGGTTTTTGCCCATAACGGCTAAAATTACGTTCGAACACTTCCAGTAAAGACGTATTGTCTTCTGGCATATCGATGGTTGCATTGATGCCATAGCGCTCATACGCGCCTAACCACGGACTGTCGCTATCTATCGTCGGCATGGTAGGAAAGGTATTTTCAACCATTGATTGACTATCTGCCGCAGCGTTATGGTTTTTGGCTTCTTTATTGGTACTGTCCGTCATAATCTTCCCTAAACATTACTGTTAGTAAGTTGCTATCAAAATTTATTAAATAGAATCACCGTGGTTTATTACAATCACTGAGTTATAAAAGCAAAAACTTGTGAATAAGAAGTCTTATGACATAAGAAACTGCTTATTCAAGAGAATTTGTCATACGCTAACTTTTAAGTTAAAAATCTCGAGACATATAGAGCCTGTCTAAGGGTATTTATGACGATAATATTCTACATTTATCGTCAAATACACCTATTAAATACAAAATCTATGGGCAAGAACTATAGCAGTTTTGCGCCCAGTTCTCTATGAATACTAGCAAACCCTTATAGAAAAACAAAAAAAAATGATAAGGTCATTTGCATAAGACCTTATCATCTTTCACCATTCGCCTATCAAATATCAAGATGTTTTTATCAATGCTCAGTATTGATAAAGCGCTATAAAAAGCCCGCTAAATTTGGTATTAGGTTATTTATTATATGAAACGGTTTAAGCGTGTTTCTTTTCTTCTAGGGCGCGTAAGTCTTTATGTAAAATCTTACCGACGTTAGACTTTGGCAGCTCGTCGATAAATTCAACATAACGAGGACGCTTATAACCGGTGAGGTTTTCTTTGGCATAAGCAAGCACTTCCTCTTCGGTCAGGCTACTATCACTACGCACAACAAAAATCTTCGGCACTTCGCCGCTTTTTTCATCGTCGATACCGATAACGCCGCATTCCAAAATCTTTGGATGACCAGACATCACATCTTCTACTTCGTTTGGATAAACGTTAAAGCCTGAGACCAAAATCATATTCTTTTTGCGATCGACAATCTTAAAGTAACCTTCTTCATTCATCACGCCGATATCGCCGGTACGGAAATAGCCATCCGCCGTCATGACCTCAGCCGTCGCGTCTTCGCGTTTCCAGTAGCCCTTCATAACCTGCGGACCACGAACACAGATTTCGCCGCGCTCACCAATTGGCAACTCATTACCTTCTTCGTCCAAAATGGCCATGTCAGTCGCTGGCATCGGTAGACCGATATTTCCTGAGAACTCGCCGGTACCTTGCGGGTTTGCCGACGCGACAGGAGATGTCTCTGATAAGCCATAACCTTGGACGATAATATTGCCGGTTATTTTTTCCCACTTAGCCGCGGTGTCTTTTAATACTGCCATGCCGCCGCCCATCGACATCTCAAGCTTGCTATGGTCCAATGCTTGAAAGGCTTCGCTGTTGGCAAGCGCGTTAAACAGCGTGTTGACCGCTGGGAAAAACGCCGGTGGATAGTCCTTATAAGCCTTGATTAAGCTTGCGCCATCACGTGGATTTGGTACCAATAAGCCGATACAACCTCTATATAAACCGTACATACCGCAAACGGTAAATGAGAAAATATGATACAGCGGCAAGGCGGTCATAATAACCGGCTGCTCGTTACGCTCTTGGAACTTATCAAACGCATCGCCAAGATAAGTATCACATTGAATAAGGTTGGCGACCAAGTTGCCGTGCGTCAGCATCGCGCCCTTGGCAACACCTGTGGTTCCACCTGTATATTGTAGGACCGCCACGTCATCAAGACCGATATTGGTTGGGCGTTTATAGTTTTTGACAGACAATTTATTGAGTGCTTTTTTAAAGTTTACGCTACCGTTAACCTTATAATCAGGCACCAGTTTTTTGACATGGCGCACGACTGCATTCACGATAAAGCCTTTTAACGGGCTCATCAAATCGCCCATCGAGGTAATGACGACGTGATCAACCAAGTCTTTACCGATGTCTTGATAGGTTTTGGCAAAGTTTTCTAGGATGAATAGCACTTTGGTATCAGAGTCTTTTAACTGATGCTCAAGCTCTTTGGTGGTATAAAGTGGATTAACATTGACCAAGGTCATGCCAGCGCGTAACACCCCTAATACAGCAACCGGTAGCTGCAAGATATTGGGCATCATAACCGCTACTTTATCGCCTTTTTGTAAACCAAGCGACTGTAGATACGCGGCAATTTGTTTGCTATAACGGTCTAAATCTTCATAAGAAAGTGTCACATCCATGCACACAAAAGCGGTACGACCTGCATGGGTAACGAAATTCTGTTCGAGGATATCGATCAAAGAAGTGTTGGCGGGCGGCATATCAATATCGTATTGGATGCCAAGTTTTTCGTAAGTTTTTACCCACGGTTTGTCATCGCGACGAATTACGTTACCTTGATTTTCCATAATCTTACTGCTCCTAATAATAGTGTGCTGGTATCAATCCATCCATAATCGAAAAGGTCAAACATATCTAACATCGCCGTACAACCAACCATTGATATAACGTAAGTAATGGTTGGCGGCTAATGATATGGAATATGGTGAAGGATCAACAATATAGCGGTAAATAGCCCTTTGTTGATTAACATACACACTTTATACAAACTACTCAATACAAAAGATTGAAACTTGAGTTCTTAAACTTACTTGACGATATCTATCTTTATTAATATCAGTGACTTAAATACTAAAATTGGTTATAATTACGACTATTTATATAATAAACTTTTATTTGTTATTAAAAAGTTTATCAGTTTTTTCACTATTTTCCACCATTTCTAAAATTATGAAACCGTCAAATTTCTATTTTGCTCAATACTTCATTCTCAATATTTGATATTAAAGCTGTTATATCAAGCGCGTCACGTCCTGTCGTCTATTCTGACTTATCCCTTTTTAATTTTGCCAATATCCTTTACGATAGCACTATCTTATTTTTCCCTATTTTATCGATACAGTCAGTCCTAAATCAACTTAGTACAAGTATTATAACGCGCTACTGGTATTCATTTTCCTTGCTTGCTGTGCCTACGCAGACAGAGGCTGCGCAAAATTAATACCAGTAGCTCTGTGCTTATTTTATAGTGGACTGCCTATATAGACTGATTAAAAACCTCTTTTAAGAATCAAAAGCGAACCCTATTTTATGTCCGATGTTATTGATCATACGATTGACCCTATTATTCCTAATGAACCGATGGATACCCGCTCCGTGGCGGAATTCACCGAGCAAGCCTATCTCAACTACGCCATGTACGTCATCATGGATCGGGCATTGCCCAATATCGCTGACGGTCTAAAACCTGTGCAGCGCCGTATCGTTTATGCAATGAGCGAGCTTGGGCTAAAATCGTCTGCCAAAGCCAAAAAATCCGCGCGTACGGTCGGTGACGTACTGGGTAAATATCATCCGCATGGCGATAGCGCCTGTTATGAGGCGATGGTACTGATGGCACAGCCGTTTAGTTATCGCTATCCGCTGATTACAGGTCAAGGTAACTGGGGTAGTCCCGATGATCCCAAATCCTTTGCTGCCATGCGTTATACCGAAGCTAAGATGTCGGCTTATGCCAATACCTTGCTTGCCGAGCTTGGTCAAGGCACGGTCGATTGGCAAGATAACTTTGATGGCACCATGCAAGAGCCGGTCACCCTGCCCGCGCGCCTACCCAATATTTTATTGAATGGTACAACGGGTATCGCCGTCGGTATGGCGACCGATATTCCGCCGCATAACCTTAATGAAGTGGTACGGGCGGCAATTCGCTTGCTAAAAAACCCTGATTTATCCGTGAAGCAATTGACCCAATCGATACCCGCACCGGATTTGCCAACCCCTGCTGAAATCATTACCAGTAAAAAAGACTTGCAGGCGATGTATGAAAGCGGTCGTGGCAGTTATAAAATGCGCGCCACTTTCCATATCGACCCAAAAGAAAAAAACCTCGTTATCATCGACGCGCTTCCTTATCAAGTGTCAGGCAATAAGATTCAAGAGCAAATCGCTAAACTCATGATGGATAAAAAGCTGCCATGGGTAACGGATATCCATGACGAATCAGACCACGAAAACGCTTGCCGTATCGTACTTGAACTACGTTCATCGCGCGTCGATGTCGAGCGTGTCATGAGCCATTTATTTGCCAGTACTGACCTTGAGAGTAATTACCGCGTCAACATGAATATGATTGGCTTAAATGGTAAGCCGCAGGTCAAAAACCTCAAAGAAATCCTTGAAGAATGGCTCGTCTGTCGCCGCTCAGTAGTCACGCGCCGTCTGCAATATCGCCTCGACAAAATTGATAAACGCTTACATATCCTCGCAGGCTTGCTGATTGCTTATCTGAATATCGATGAAGTCATTCGTATTATTCGTGAAGAAGACGACCCAAAATTATCATTGATGCAAGGCTATGATCTGACTGAAATCCAAGCCAATGCTATCTTGGATATTCGACTGCGCCAGCTGGCAAGACTAGAAGAGATTGAGCTGCGCCGCGAGCAAGATGAACTGGCTGCCGAACGTGCCATCATTCAAGAATACTTGAACAATCCAGACAGCCTGACCAATCTGATGATTGACGAGCTTAGCGCCGACATGAAGGAACACGGCAACGAGCGCGTATCGCAATTGGCAGAACGTGAAGAAGCGCAAGCGTTAAAAGAGTCTGACCTCGTACCAAGCGAGCCTGTCACTGCCATCCTATCGAAAGCGGGCTGGATTCGCGCTGCCAAAGGTCACGACGTCGATGCTGCTGGCATGACTTACCGCTCAGGTGATAGCTATCAAGCGCATGTACGTGCTAAATCCAATGAAAGAATTTACGTACTCGACAGCACTGGACGCAGCTACAGTATCGACGCCCATAGCCTCGCCTCTGCTCGTGGTCAAGGCGATCCGCTGACCAGCGTACTCAAACCGCCAGCAGGCGCCAGCTTTGAGCAGTTATTAACGGGCGATAATAACCAACGTATCATCCTCGCAAGTTCAGCAGGTTACGGTTTTATCAACACCGTTGGCAATCTCGATAGCAATCAAAAAGCGGGTAAAAACATCATCAACCTAGCAACTGATAGCCGCTTGCTACCTGTTGCGCGGATCGATGCTAATGCAGAAGCTAATGGCGATAATAGTGAAGCGGTAACAGCCACACCTGACCATCTTGCTGTCGTGACCAATGCGGGCTATCTATTGATATTTGCTCTTGATGATTTGCCTGAACAGGCACGTGGTAAGGGTAATAAGCTGATCAAATTAAAAGACGGTGAAGAAGTACTTGCCATCACGCCACTCAGTCAGCAAGACAGCTTAATCATCACTGCTGGCAAACGCCACGTGACGCTAAAGCCTAATGATTTGGCCAATTATACGGGCACTCGTGGTAATCGCGGCGGTCAGTTGCCAAGAGGCTTTCAGAATGTGGCGAGTGTTGAGGTTGGTTAATAATAGCTATGCTTAGCATTCTAGTCTTTAACATTTAAAGCTTACAATACTTTTAACAAAAAGCCGCTTATACACAAGGTATAAGCGGCTTTTTTAGGCAGGCTAAAACAGATGACAAGTATTGTCAAAAGACATTACTCATCTAAAAATTGCTAGATTCGGTATCTTTAAAAACTGCTGTCAAAAAGCTTTCAATCTGAGTACTTGTCATTAGATAGGGATTATAGTCAGAACCTGCTGAGAAGCTTTTTAGGGTATATTCTTCATCTTCAGCGCTTGATGTTAGATATTTAACTAAAAACCCATTCCATTGCCGCGATTCAATTTCCTCTATATTAACAATATTAGGGGAAATGGTTGAATGCTTGTCCAGTATTTTTGCTAAGGCAATATTGATAGCAGGCCTTGTCCCTTGAAAACTTTGAACGAAATAACCTTCGCTAATGACCAAAGCGGAAACGATATTGTTTTCCTCAAAATATCTTCGCCAATACTCAAATGCACGAGTCAGCTCGATTCCCGAATCTAAGTCAATATTTTTGGCGACATATGTCATGTTAATAAGAATATGCTCGCCATTTCTTTTTTTCCCTTCAAGGGTATGACTTGTTGTTGTGTCCATAAGGAACCTTATTTACAAAAGCTTATTTAAGCTAAGATACACTTTATTATAAAAAATAATCAATAAGGTTTTTGCATTCTGACCAATTTTCTATCACCTATCGTTATTTCTTGGCTTATAGCTACCGTAGATACACTCTTGGTTTATTAATCACAAAGACGACCCAAACCAAGACTTATAATGAAAAAAGTTATAAGCTACTCCCTAACCCTGCCTTAACTCCAAAATCGGAATAACAAAGTCTTCTTCATCAGTCAAATGTTGCGAGAGTAAGTCGGTTGCATCCACCAAAGTCTGATGCAGTTACAAAGCCAAAAATTAGAAAATCAACTGTTTGCTAGCGAGCGCATCTTAAATATCAAAGGCAAACAACGCAGTAAAGATGATACATAAATTAGCCATAATCACTCTATTACTGTATTTTCAGCCCTGTAAAATGCATACTTATCCATAAATTCAAATTATATTATCAGTCATAACCCTTGAGACTATTCAGCAAATCTCAACGACTTTTTATACTTGCTTTGAATACCTATACAGTCGGTTTTTAAATATAAAGGATACTCATGTTTATTGTAGATAAGGCGGCGCCAGCCAGTATCAATCATACATTGCCTGTACCGAAAGTGATATTTTTTGACATTGATGACACGCTCAGCCGTAATGGCATCATCGCTACGCACAACCAAGCGACGCTTGAGGCGCTGGCCAAAACTGATATTAAACTGGTGATTTCGACCGGACGCTCTAAAGCGATATTGCCAGCGGATATTTTAGCCTTGCTCGAAGCGGATGTCTTAGATGCCATTATTTGTATGAATGGACAATATAGTTTTGATAATAAAGGTTTGATTAGCCATTATCCATTGTCTGCTGAGCAAGCAGACAAAATCGTGCAGTTATGCCAAACCAGTCAGCTGATTCATAAGTTTGACTCGGCGACGCACATTGCTTGGTCAGACGAAAATGAGCGTTTGCGTGATTTTAATGCCAAAACGCCCAACTCTATCGTGGATCCACTCTATTATCAATCAAACCCTGTTTATCAATGCTCAGTGTTTTTTAACAATCAATTCGATAAAATGCAAGATATCGACTTTGCACAGGATGATTTAAAACTGGTACATTGGCATCATATCGGCGCAGACATCCTGCCCGCCAATGCCTCTAAAGCCCGCGGTATCAAAGACGTCTGTCGCTATTATGGCGTAGATGCAAGCGAATGCATGGCGTTTGGCGATGGCATGAATGACTTAGAGATGTTTGATTTGGTCGGCTATGCAGTAGCGATGGGCGATGCCCAGCCTGCGTTGATTGAGCGCGCAGATTTTGTCACCGGTACGATTGAAGAGCGCGGCATCCAGTCGGTACTCGAGCAATTTCATATAGCGTCTTGATAAATAGTTTATAAAAACCGCTATTTATCTAAGGCGTGTCCTCCTTTTTAAAAGAAGAGCACGTCCTAGCAAAGTTTAACGACGCTATTTAACGACGCTTAGCCATTAAACCATAAAGCCAGCTACCGACTTTATAAAATCCGACGATGATTAAAATAATTACCAACGCTGCAAGCACATAAGCCAGCCAATTTGGTACGTGGCTTAACCAGCCAATGGTAAATGCCAAACCCAGATAGGTTTCAACTGGCCAATTCACGATTGGGGTTGGCGAGCCCGAATTAAATACCATCATAAAACCTATGATGCCAATCAAAGCCATCACTATCCCAGCGCGTACACGATTATTCATTGTCTTCCTCTTTTAATTCACTCAAATTGGGTAAAATTGTCTTATTTTTATTGTTTAAAGTCTTATAAGGCAACTATAGTGGCATAAAACCGGCCTATCATGTCGCCTTTTCGACTACGATGCTATGGTAAATCTGTTTATTCTATAAAAGGCTATTGTTAAATCAAGCATGATAAAAATCGGCATTTGTCATCATTTATGATCATTTGGCATATCATTTTTAATCGCCTGAGCTGTAACGATACTAGTAAAACGCTAAGTACGATTGCCCTTTAAATTATGCGCAATCATAGCCATAATGGTTTACATAGCTGTAAATTTAGCATCGTGCCTGTTTTACGGGTTTTCTTGCTTTGCACCATTCTTATTTTAGGAGAGATATTTTGACTCATTTATCATCGTCGCGTGCTGCCGCTCGTAGCGCTCACATGCTTCCAAAAGCCTTATTAGCCGTGGCAGTTGGGCTCGTACTTGTGAGCTGTAGTAAATCAGATAACGCCGCTACCGATGGCGCTGCGCCCAGTGCAGAAACGTTAAACCTGTATAACTGGTCGGAATATATGCCGCAAGAAATCCTCGATGGTTTTACCAAAGAGACCGGCATTCGGGTCAATTACACCACTTTTGACTCGAACGAAGCGATGTACGCTAAGCTTAAATTGCTTGATGATTCCAGCCAATACGATTTAGCGATTCCATCGACGTATTATGTGGAAAAAATGGCCAAAGAAGGACTGCTACAAGAGCTTGATAAATCCAAATTAAGCAACTTTAAAAATCTTGATACCTCCTTTACCAATACCAAGGTTGACCCAGAAAATAAATACTCGATTCCTTATATGTGGGGCAGCACCGGCCTTGCCATCAATGGCGAAGCGGTCGATCCTGCCACCGTAAATAGCTGGAATGACTTATGGCGTCCTGAGTATAAAGGTCAAGTGATGCTAATGAATGACATGCGCGAAGTGTTTGGCATGGCGCTATTGACCCTTGGCTATTCAGGTAATAGTAAAAATCCTGAGGAAATCAAAGCCGCTTACGAGAAGCTAACGACCTTGATGCCAAATGTAAAAACCTTCAACTCGGACGCCTCGCGCATGCCCTATATGGAAGGCGAAACCACGGTTGGTATGAGCTGGAATGGTGAAGCCATCATCGCCAATAACGAAGGCTTGACTAGCTTGGTGTATAAATACCCAACTGAAGGGGCTATTCTTTGGATGGATAACTTTGTTATTCCAAAAAACGCCAAACAAGTCGACGCGGCGCACAAATTTATTGATTATTTACTGCGTCCTGAGAACTCTAAAATCGTCAGTGAAGAGATTGGTTACGCCTCGCCGAATATGGCCGCGCGTGAGCTGATGCCAGAAGAGGTGCGCAACAATCCAACCATTTATCCAAGCAAAGAAGTATTGGTAAAAGCGGAGTTTCAAGAAGATGTCGGTGATGAAGCGTTGCAAGTTTATCAGCAGTATTGGGATAAGCTTAAAACAGGGCGTTAATTCTGTAAGTTAATACACATTTATTAATTGCTGTTTTAGATGCCTATTATCTATCCAAAAAACGCTGACTTTATAGAGTCAGCGTTTTTTATTTGTCTTTTATTTGGTTGCTATTTTTTATTTGGCTTTTATTTATAAGTGCAAATCGGTTTCGCTGCCTTTATGCTCGATACGGCGCTGCTCGCGGCGCTGATAGCGCAACCCAGAGGCAGAAAACCATTGCGGCTGGGTGGTTTGCAATAATTCACTAAGGCGCTGTAACTGTACTTGCAGCGTTTGGGTGAGCCAAAAATAACCTTGCCACTCAAAGCCTAAGTTTTCCACACTTGGATATTCTGATACCGCAATGCGCGTAATCGGGCGAAACACTTCATCATTTGGGCTACGTAATACCGCCGCCATATGCTGCATCGCTTGGGTTAATTCGTGCTGATAATGAATCAGTAAAATATGGTTTTCATCGTCAATTTCGATATTTGCCAAGCGCGGCGCCGCACTTAACAGTAAGTCAATGGTACCGATAATATTGCGATGGGTACGCTGAATGGTCTCTAGCGTTTCTTTATCAATGCCAGATTCGCTCGCTGTGGCGGCGATATGCGGGCGTACGGCAAGCAGGCGCTTATTGATTTTTTGCAGCGCTTTGACCAAAGATTTATTAACGGGTGTATCTGGTACAGCCGGATTTTTTGGGTAAATAATACTGGCTGAACTGGTCGCCTTACTATATTTAAAGGGTTTTGGTACTAAAATCTCGGCATCAATATGATTGCCTACCCCAGCGTATAAATTACCACAGGTTTCAAGGTTGCTGGCCAATAAAAACCGCCACATTAGCGTTGATTTCAGCGGTAAAATCAAGGTCGCAGCGACCGCAACCCCTGCGCCAAGTAAAATATTAATGGCGCGATACAGACCGTCTTGGGTGATATTGCTATGGTCGGGGCTTGAGACAATCATCAGCATGGTAATTCCCGTTAGCAGCCCGATATAACCCAACTGCTTAACCGCCACGTAGCCAATGATGCCGCTGATAATACCAATCAGCCCATAGTATAACCATAGCCAGCCGCCGGTATCTTGAATTAACCATAAAAAGCTCAGCCCGACCACCACACCTAATAAAGTGCCGAGTATCCGCTCTTTGGCCTTGGTATAAATCGCTCCTTGATATTGCAACAAACCCAATATCACGAACACAGTAATGGTCGTCCACTCGCCATGTGGCAAGTGGGTAAACTCATTTAACAACAGGGCAATAAGCACGGCCACGCCCAAACGTATGGCATGCAAAACATCGGCATGCTGATAGCGGGCGTAAGGCTCTACAAACGGCGCGGTAAATCGTTGCCAAAAAGTCGGTTTCACGCAGGGCGTCTCTTATAATGGATAAATAAAAAGTAGCTTAAATGATAACTGCTAGCTTAACCATTCATAAAGCAATTATCAAAAAAATAACGCCTTTTATCCCGTAAAGATAAAAGACGTCAACGTTATAGTTATAAACATGCAAGGGCGTGTCCTCATTTTAAAAATGATGAAAAAGCATATTTGGATTTGGCTATTGATAACTACCAATAGCCAAATACTAGACTTCTAAAAGCTAGACTTCTAAGAAATCTAAAATACCTTCTGCCGCTTCACGACCTTCCCAAATCGCCGTCACCACCAAATCAGAGCCGCGCACCATATCGCCACCGGCAAATATTTTTGGGTTACTGGTTTGGAATTTAAAGGTTTGTTTTTCGGTGGCGACCACTCGACCCGAGCCGTCCATTGTCACTTGCTGACTGGCAAACCAATCGGCCGGGCTAGGACGGAAACCAAAAGCCAGAATAACCGCATCACACGGGATGATTTCTTCTGAGTTAGGAATAGACTCAGGGTGGCGGCGACCATGACTGTCAGGCGCGCCCAGATGCGTGGTAATCACCTTAACCGCATTCACCTTGCCATTTAAGCCAATGATTTCGGTCGGTTGACGATTGAATAAAAACTCAACGCCTTCTTCGCGCGCATTGACCACCTCACGGCGAGAGCCGGGCATATTTTCTTCGTCACGGCGATAAGCGCAAACTACTTGCTGCGCGCCTTGACGCACACTGCTACGGTTACAGTCCATCGCCGTATCACCGCCGCCTAGCACCACCACTTTTTTACCTTTTAAATCGATATAGTCTGCTGGATTTTTTTCCCAGTCATTGCAGCGATTGACATTGGCAATCAGATAATCTAGCGCATCGTAGACGCCTTCTAGCTCTTCGCCTGCAAAGCCGCCGCGCATATAAGTATAAGTGCCCATGCCCATAAATACCGCATCGTACTCGCTTAACAACTCATCAATACTGACGTCGCTGCCGATTTCGGTCTCTAAACGGAACTCCATGCCCATGCCTTCGAAAATGACACGGCGATTGCGCATGACATCTTTTTCCATTTTGAACTCTGGAATACCAAAGGTTAATAAACCGCCAATCTCAGGACGCTTATCAAAGATAACAGGTTTGACCCCGTTTCTGACTAAGATATCGGCGCAGCCCAGTCCTGCAGGCCCTGCGCCAATAATAGCGACTTTTTTATCCGTCCAAACCACCTCGGACATATCAGGACGCCAGCCAAGGGCAAAAGCGGTGTCGTTGATATACTTCTCAACATTGCCAATGGTGACCGCGCCAAAGCCATCGTTTAGCGTACAAGCGCCTTCACACAAGCGGTCTTGCGGGCAGACACGGCCACAAACTTCAGGCAAAGTATTGGTTTGATGACACAATTCTGCTGCCTGAAATATTTGTCCCTCGCTTGCTAATTTAAGCCAGTTGGGAATGTAATTATGTACCGGACATTTCCACTCGCAGTATGGATTGCCGCACTCAAGACAGCGGTGCGATTGCTGCGCTACTGATTCGCTATCGAACGGCTGATATATTTCTACAAACTCTGTTGAGCGCGTAACGATGTCTTTTTTAATCGGCTCAAGGCGCGGTACATCTAAAAACTGAAAACTATTTTCTAAGCGTTTTGCCATGGTATTGTCTCTTTTATAGTGGGTAACGACAGCCAATATCTGTAGCTTAAATGAGGCAAATTTACGGATAAAGGTTGTCATTTACCTGCTTAAAACCTATGAATTAAACTGCTTGTAAACCTATCATTAACCAAGCCAATTTATTGTGGGTCAGCCGTCGTGGTTTTAAGCAGGGTCGCAACGTTTGCCGCTTTGGGTTTCACCAAATAAAACTTACGCGCGTAATGCTCAAAGTCCGCTAAGATGGTTTGTCCCCACGCACTGCCCGTTTTATCGACATGGGTTTCAATCACTTGTTGCAAGTAAATACGATGACCTTCCATTTGCTCGCTTGAGATACGGTTTAAATCAATCAGTTCATGATTACAGCGGTCAAAAAAGTCACCATCCATATCTAGGACATAAGCAAAGCCGCCGGTCATGCCCGCGCCGAAATTCAGCCCCGTACGCCCAAGGACGGTAATGATGCCGCCGGTCATATACTCGCAGCAATGGTCGCCCGTGCCTTCGATAACCGCATGAGCGCCCGAATTACGTACGCCGAAACGCTCGCCTGCTGTACCCGCGGCATACAACTTGCCACCAGTTGCGCCATACAGACAAGTGTTGCCGATGATGGCGGTTTCATGCGTGGTAAAGCTTGAATCTTGCGGTGGATAAATGACAATCTCACCGCCCGCCATGCCTTTACCAACATAGTCATTGGCATCGCCTTCTAGCTCAATATGCAAACCGCCTGCATTCCAGACCCCCAAACTCTGACCTGCGGTACCGTTTAGGTGCAGTTTAATGGGCCTATCACTCATACCAAGGTTGCCCCAGACCTGCGCAATCTCGCCAGAGATACGCGCGCCGATAGAGCGATCACAGTTGCCGACGGCATAGCTGAAATCGCCGCCGTTCCCTTGACGGATACTCAGCAGCATATCGTTAATCATTTGCTCAGCAAGCAAGCCTTTATCAAACGGCTCATTGCGCGCCACCTGACAAGTTTGCGCTTTGCCACTACTCGCTGGATGACTAAACAATAACGGCGTTAAATCCAAATGACGCTGCTTATCGGTATTGCCTTCTAATACGTCAAGCAAATCAGTGCGTCCGACCAGCTCTTCCATACTGCGTACACCGAGAGCGGCAAGCCATTCTCGCGTTTCGGTTGCGACAAATTTAAAGAAGTTAATCAGCATTTCCGCTTCACCAATGAAATGCTCATCACGTAGCTGGGCTTTTTGGGTGGCAACGCCGGTTGGACAGTTATTAAGATGACAAATGCGCAAGTATTTACAGCCAACGGCAATCATCGGCGTGGTGCCAAAACCAAAGCTTTCTGCCCCAAGAATTGCGGCTTTGACCACATCAAGACCGGTTTTTAGACCGCCATCGGTTTGGATACGAACTTTATCACGCAAGCCGTTGACCCGAAGCGATTGATGCGTTTCAGCAAGCCCTAGCTCCCATGGCGAGCCAGCATGGTGGATAGATGACAGTGGCGACGCTGCCGTGCCACCATCATAGCCTGAGATGGTAATTAGGTCAGCGTAGGCTTTTGCCACGCCCGTTGCAATCGTGCCAACACCCGGACGTGAGACCAGCTTCACTGACACCAAAGCATCAGGATTGACTTGTTTTAAGTCAAAAATTAGCTGTGCCAAATCTTCGATAGAATAAATATCATGATGCGGCGGTGGTGATATGAGCGTCACACCCGGCACTGAATAACGCAGTCGCGCAATCAAAGCATTGACCTTACCGCCTGGCAGCTGACCACCTTCACCCGGTTTTGCCCCTTGAGCAACTTTAATTTGCAGCACTTCTGCCGAACGCAGATACGCCGGTGTGACTCCAAAGCGACCTGAGGCAATTTGCTTAATTTTTGAATTACGCAAGGTGCCGTAACGGACAGGGTCTTCACCGCCCTCACCTGAGTTTGAGCGACCGCCAATGGTATTCATAGCAATAGCGATGGCTTCATGCGCTTCTGGCGACAATGCGCCTAACGACATGCCTGCAGAGTCAAAACGCGACAAAATGGCCGAGATATCTTCAACCTCGTCTACTTCAAGCGGATTGTCGGTTTTAAGCTGTAATAAATCTCGCAAAGTGGCGACCGGACGGCTATTGACCAAATCGGCATACTGACGGTAATTGTCATAATTACCAGTTCGTACTGCCATATGTAGACTATTAATCACATCAGGGTTAAAGGCATGGTATTCTTTATTAAAGACAAATTTTAATAAGCCACCTTGATCAAGTGGTGCACGACGCTTAAAGGCGTTAGCCGCGAGCTGCGCTTGATCTGCTGCCAAATCGGCAAAGGTTGCACCTTTAATACGACTTTGCACGCCTTTAAAACATAAGTTAACGACTTCTTCAGAAAGACCAACCGCTTCAAATAACTGCGCGCCGCGATACGAGACAATGGTAGAGATACCCATTTTTGATAAAATCTTCAGCAGACCTTTATCCAAGCCTTTACGGAAATTGACCCGCGCTTGAATCGGATCACCAAGCAGCTCACCCGTCGCAACCAAATCATCGATGACATCATAAGCAAGATACGGATACACACAGGTCGCACCAAAGCCAATCAGTACCGCCACTTGATGTGAATCGCGTGCCAGACCAGTCTCGATAATTAAATTGGCATCGGTACGAATACCTTGGGCAATCAGATAATGATGCACCGCACCAGTGACCATAATGGCGTTGGCCGGTAGTTTGTCGGCGGCGATATTCTTATCAGACAACACAATCAAAGTAAAACCCGCACGAATGCTGCTTGCCACTTGCTCACAGATGGCTTCGATGGCGGCTGCTAGCTCAAGATTGGCATCGCAGTTTAAGTCGATACGCGCCATTTGAAACGCCGGATCAGCCAAGTTTTCAAGCTGCTGCATTTTACTGGCTGATAAAACCGGCGACGATAAGATAATACGATGCGCGTCACGTGCTGATGGTGCAAACACATTGGTCTCAGCACCAAGGCAAGTCTGTAACGACATCACAATAGCTTCACGCAGCGGATCAATCGGTGGATTGGTCACCTGTGCAAACTGTTGACGGAAGAAATCACCAACATGGCGAATTTGCTGCGACAGCACCGCCATCGGCGTATCATCGCCCATCGAGCCGACGGGTTCTTGACCATTTTCGGCATTAGGACGGATGATTTCTGTACGCTCTTCATTGGTGATGTGATACATTTTTTGCAAAGCTTTTAGCGGCTCACCGCGGCAGGCTTGGGCGGCAAGTGTTTCTTCTAAGCGCTCATCATCACGGATACGCGTCGCTTCTTCGCGCAGCCATTTACGATACGGATGTGCTTTTTTCAGTAACGTCGCAATCGCTTTGGTATCCATAATTTGACCAGTCATGGTATCGATAACTAACATCTGACCGGGCCCAACGCGCCCTTTAGCAAGCACATCTTTTGGCGCATAATCCCAAACGCCAACTTCTGACGCCACCGTGATATAACCATTTTTGGTGGTCACCCAACGCGACGGCCGCAGACCATTACGGTCAAGCATACAAACCGCATACCGTCCATCTTGAATCACTAGCCCTGCTGGGCCATCCCACGCCTCCATATGCTGTGAGTAAAATTCATAAAACGCCCGCAAGTCCATATCCATGCTGTCGACATTTTGCCAAGCGGGCGGTACCAGAATTGACATCGAATGGAATAAACTCATACCGCCAGACATCAGGACTTCGAGCATATTATCTAAGCTCGATGAATCCGAACCCGTGCTATTCACCAGTGGCGTCAATTCATTTAGATTAGGCAATTTATCAGACTTTAATTTTGGCGTGCGCGCTTCAGACCAGCTACGGTTGCCGGTGATGGTATTAAGCTCACCATTGTGCGCCAGATAGCGAAAAGGCTGTGCTAGGGGCCAACGCGGCAAGGTATTGGTTGAAAAACGCTGATGGAAGACCACGATATGCGAGGCCAAACGCGTATCTTGCAAGTCTAAAAAGAACGCTGGCAGGTCTGATGGCATGACCAAACCTTTATAGATAATGGTCTGACAGTTTAATGAACAAACATAAAATAACTCGTCATCATGCAGACGCTGTTCGGCTTTTTTACGGGCGACAAATAATTTGCGGTTAAAGTCATCGGCCGCTATCTCGTCTGGTGCATTGACAAATATCTGCTGAAAACCAGGTAATGTCTGACGCCCAATCTCACCAACGATACTTAAATCAAGCGGCACATCGCGCCAGCCCGCCACTGCTAACCCTTGGGCGGCAATCTCTTCATTAAGCACCTGCTGACTATACTGCGCTTTTGTCTCATCCAAACTGACAAACACCATGCCAACGGCAAAATCGGCTGTCAAGGTAAAGCCTTGCTCAGCGGCGATATCGCTAAAAAATACCGTCGGCGTTGCCAGCAATAAACCGCAGCCATCGCCAGTCTTACCATCAGCGGCAACGCCGCCGCGATGGGTCATACAGCTTAGACTATGAATGGCTGTTTTTACCAAATCGTGACTGGCTTGGCCCTCGATATGAGCTATCAAACCAAAGCCGCAGTTATCAGAGAAGTCATCTGGGGTCGCCAAATGCGTAGAGGAGGAAATCATTGACATAGCTTGTCCTTTTGAGTGAGCGGACGGCCTATACTTTCAATATGAAGTAGCAACCAAACTCCGCGGGCAGAACGGGCTAAATATATTCATATAAGCGGATTAATAAAGCGCAAGCGGAGAAAATAGTGCAAGCGTTTTGAGGGTGATAAAAATACTTATCACGACTCTCTTTATTTTATAACCATCACAGCGATTGATTTAACGTTACCGCTAAGACATCTATACCTAAATTCTTATCGGACTCTACTTACTTTTATGTCTGTTTTAACGGTTAAAAACTCAATATGAACGGCGTAAACGTTAATAAAAACGGTGACGCCTTAACCCCTCCAATGGACAATAAGCAAAGCAGCTGATAAGAAAGTTATGGATAAATTGGCGATGAATAGGTTAAACCGCCGTCAAATATGAATATCAGACGCTCTACATTCAAGCGCCTTAACAATCCCAATCGGGATAAAATGAGGAGTTGCGCCACTTGCGCTAAGCTTAAATAGGTAGCAAGTAGCAGCGCTTGAAACGACCATATCGAGGTATGAAATAACAATTTACGATAACTATACAGAACGTCGCCCTCAGTTATCTTAGTTAATGATGATTAAAAAATCTAGTCTTTTCTATCAACTCATACTCTAGTTTTTGTAAAAAAATATATTATCAATGTCGTATTAACGACTAACTATTGAGAATAATTACTTATTCAAAGCCGCTTTTATAAGCGTTACTAAGCTTTTTTAATAGTAAATAAATCGTTCACGAAAAAGCCCCTGCCATAAAATACGACAGGAGCGTTTATAAAACGGTATGCTCGGTGAAGTTAGTTACTTTTTTCCTCAATAAGCTCTTTGATGCTGTCATTATTGCCTTTTGAAGCGTTAGCATTAGCATTGGGGTTTTTACCAGCTGCGTTGGCATTGGGGTTTTTGCCAGCAGCGTTGGTATTTTTATTGGCGGCGTTACTATTTGCATTGGCGCTCGGTGGTTTAGGCGCTTCAACCACCGGCGGTTTTTTCGGTGCATTATTATTGCTTGAGCCATTATTTGTTGCATTGCCAGTGGTTGCTTCAGGCTTACGGTTAGTATCTGTAGAGGAGTGCGTGGTCGTTGGTTGTCCTTCGATCTCGACCGTCCGCTCTTCATTGACAATCAAAGTGTCAGAAGTATCAGCTGACTGACGTATGCTTTCATTAGCGCCATCTTGTGCGCCGCGATTGGCATTATTATTTACCATTTGGCCATTACTGTCATCAGACGTTTGTGTCTGTTGACGTACTGGTACTTCGCGTTTGGTTGGGCGCAAGTTTACATTGCGCGTGCGCTTGGTGCTCAAGTCCTTAACCGGATCCGGACGTTCATAATTATCGATGATACTGACGTAACGATTGATCTCTTCAGGTAAGACGCGTACATTTGCAGGTAGTTTAAAATCTATCAATTTCGCGGCACCGACCGCCTCTTGTGGACTGCTCATCAGCCCGTAAGTCAGCATATAACGTACCTGCTCATTTTCATCGAGGTAGCGGAAATAAGCGAACTTATCGCGATCTTCTCGGCTTTCTAAATAGCTGACAATGACATCATTTTCAGCGACATTCATCACCTGCACTGTCCACTTGCCTTTGTTAGCGAGCAGATAACGCTTGTCTTTAAACTCATCAGGATAGCTGCGTAAGTCTTTAACCGTGGTATCAAAACTAATCGGCTGCACGTCTGTATCGAGCTCATGCAAAGACTCTATCTTTAGCGGCTGCTCAAGCTCAGCGGTTGAGGTTTGTGGCGCTGAAATTGGCTCATTCTCAATCTTAGCACCCATCGCTGGCGTTTGGCTAAACATCCAAACTAAGGCGGTAAACACGCCCAATAGCAGGGTTGCTATCAGCCAGATCAGTGCTTGACGGCGATATTTCTGCCCAGCTGTGCGAGTCGTCGAGCGTGATGCTGCCATGGAGAGGTCCTTGGAAAAGGGTACTTATAAAAAGATACTTATAAAAGAGTTTTATATAATAATGGTCTTAAAAAAACAATGCTCAAGATTGTCGAAATATATCACAGCTAAAAATAGCTGGAATGATTATTCTAAGCGTTTAACGATTATTTATTAACTGATAAATTAAACGTGCAACTCACCTACTAACGACTTAATGAGCTTGTACTATTGATGCTGCGACAAAACTTCGGTCAAAAGCTTGGCATCAAAATCATTGGTCAACACCGCTTTACCTAATGATTTTAACAAAATAAGGCGGATTTGTCCGTGTTTGACTTTTTTATCATGACCCATCAAACCTAAAGCCGTTTGTACGTCAATAGCGGGTGGCATGATAGGTAAATTTGCCAATAGTAATACGCGTTTAATACGAGCAACATCATTACTCGTTAACCAACCAAGCTTTTGCGACAGCTCAGCCGCTTGCACCATACCGGCCGCGACCGCCTCACCGTGTAGCCAATTACCATAGCCTTCATAGGTCTCAATCACATGGCCAAAAGTATGACCGAAGTTTAACAAAGCGCGTACGCCGGACTCTCTTTCGTCTTGGGCGACGATATTGGCTTTATATTGACAGCAGCGCTTCACTGCCTCGCCAAGTACGGCTAAATCTAACGCCATCATCGCTGGTAGATTGTGCTCAAGCCACGTCAAAAACTCTGCATCCATAATCAGCGCGTACTTGATGACTTCTGCCAAGCCTGCTGATAACTCACGCACGGGCAAGGTTTTTAGCGTGCTCATATCGGCAAGCACCATTTGCGGCTGCCAAAATGCGCCAATCATGTTTTTACCTTGCGGATGATTGATGCCGGTCTTGCCGCCGACGCTCGAATCCACCTGTGATAACAGAGTGGTTGGGATTTGAATAAAATTGACCCCACGCATAAAGCTTGCCGCGGCAAATCCTGTCATATCGCCGACCACGCCGCCACCAAGCGCGATTAAGGTCACATCACGGTTAAAATGCTCTGCCATCAGCGCATCATAAATCTGGTTAATACTGGTCTGGTTTTTATACTGCTCACCATCTGGCAGCACACAAACCTTGACCGTAAACTGCGCTTCAAGCTCATCCTGTAGAGCCTTTAAATATAAAGGCGCAACCGTCTCATTGGTGACGATAAGGACTTGATGACCGGTAATATAAGGCGCGATCTGGCTTGCCATGCTGCTTTTTTTAGCGCCATTTTCAGCAATGTTATTGGCGCCATTTTCAGTAATATTACTAACAATGTTTTTAGGGTTGCCTGCATTACTATCTTCAGTAATGACGATAGGATAATCATGACTTTGCGTCTGTACTGTTAGGTTGGCATGAAACAGTGGCGTTGCCATGAAAATCTCCTTAAGTATGAGGATTGAGTTAAATTGAGCGGCGTTGTTTATTAAACTTTTTCTTATTCATCTTCTTGATGTACTGAGCTGATAGAAGTTGAGGCACAAAATGCGTCTAGTTGCTGCAATAACTGATTGACCATATGGCGCGGATAGGTATGGCCGGTCGGCATAATAATATGCGCCACTTGCCGATATAAGGGGTCGCGGGCGCTGTATAAATCTTGCAATATTTTTCTAGGATTCGGTTGTTGTAATAATGGTCGCGACTTATCTTTGGCCGTACGCGCCATTTGCACGTCCACCGGAGCATTGAGATAGACGACGATGCCGCGCTCTTTAAGAAAGGCACGGTTTTCAGCGGCCATTACTGCACCGCCGCCGGTCGCTAAGACGATTTGTGATTGCTGCGTCAGCTCATCAATGGCGCGCGTCTCCCGTTCGCGAAAGCCCGCTTCGCCTTCTTTGGCGAATATCCAAGCAATATCAGCCCCAGTTTGCGATTCAATATACCAATCACTGTCTACAAACGAGCGTCCTAACTGCTTAGCAAGCAATCTGCCAATGGTGGTCTTCCCCGCTCCCATCGGCCCCACTAGAAATACCGACGGTAATTCCTCAACCATAATACGCACTCAGCTAAATTAGGTATGATACAACGTCATGGATATTCTGGCTAGTAACGTGTATTGATTATTGTCAGTAAAATCTAGTCAGGCACAAAACTTACCTATAAAAAAAGCAAGCGTTGCTGCTTGCTTTTTTTTATTACTTAGATTAACACATGAAGTGCAATACCAAATGCAAGGTGAAAAAAAGACCTAGATGCGCTAGCATCAAAGTTTTTA